>JBIKMD010000132.1:0-7830 GCA_044359465.1 Myxococcota bacterium | reverse complement strand
TCGCTTGCCGCCGGCGTCGCAGCCCGCGGCACAGCCCACATCCCTTCCGTCCGTCCCCGCCAGCCTCGCCGCAAACGAGGAGCCCGTCCTTAGCGTCAATGTGCGAGGCAAGCGCGATCACTCGAGCGTGCGCGGCGCAAGTGACATTGTACTCAGCAGACAGTTATTGATCGCAGCGCCGCACGCCGATGCGGGCTCGATGCTTCGCAGCGCGCCAGGCGTCTATGTGAGCAGACCCGAAGGCGACGCCGTAGCGCACCAGATTTTTTTGCGCGGCTTCGATGCAGAGCACGGGCAAGACATCGAGCTCAGCGCAGGCGGTGTGTCATTGAACCGCGTCTCGCACATTCATGGCCAAGGCTACGCGGATCTCAACTTATTGATGCCCGAAGTCGTGCGTAGCATCCGTGTGACTGAAGGTGTGTATGACCCGCGCCAAGGCGACTTCGCAGTGGCGGGCAGCATCGCCTTCGACCTTGGCGTCGTCGAGCGCGGCTTGCAAGCAACCTCTCGCTACGGAAGCTTCAATGCGTTTCGCCAGACGCTCGTCTTTGCGCCACGCGGAGAAGCAGAGGAAACGTTTGGCGCTGCGTTCTTCTCGCGCACGGACGGTTTTGGCACTAACCGTGGAGGGCTGTCGGGCGGTGCCATGGGCCAATACGCGTTCAAGCTCCCTGCGGGTTTTTCCGGGCTTGCACACGTAGCGGCGTATGGCGCGCGCGCAGGGCTGGCAGGTGTTGTGCGCACAGACGATGTCCGCGCGGGTTTGGTCGACTTCTATGGCGCCTACAGCGACCCTTCTGCGCAAGCGCAATCGGCCTTATCCACACGAGCGCAAGCGCTTCTCAAGCTCGAACGACTCTCTGACAGCGGGCACAAAACCGAGCTGACGATCTCATTCGCTACCACCGACTTTACGCTTCGCTCCAATTTCACCGGCTACGCGCAGCGCAGCATTCAGCGCCCACAATGGACGGGGCGCGGCGACCTCTTCGAGCAACGCAACACCGACTACACGCTCGCGGGCACACTCACGCATCGCTTCGCGGCCTTTCAACCGTCGAAATACTTTGGTGGGGTGGTGGAAGCCGGCGTGCAATGGCGCCACGACTTCGTTTCGCAAAAACAGAGTTTGCTGCAGCAGCCACGCAACGAAACCTGGGACCAGCGCATCGACGCGGCCATCAACGGTACGGATATTGGGTTCTATCTCGATGCGCAGCTCAAGTTCCTACCTTGGCTGGCGCTGCGCGGTGGTCTGCGCGGCGACGTGCTCGTGTACAACGTCGATGACAAGCTAGCGAACGTCACCACGTCGTTTCGCAGTGAACAATTCTTTGCTGGCTACCGTCGCACTGCGCTCGGTGCAGCGTTCGGTCCTCGGGTGAGCGTTGACATCACGCCACTACCTTGGCTCAAAATCGTCGCAGCCTACGGTGAAGGCTACCGCTCGCCGCAAGCGCGCCAACTGGAAGAGGGCGAGACTGCGCCTTTTGCAAAAGTGCGAGGAACCGAGCTTGGTATCGAGCTCACACCGCACGATGCGATTTCAGTGGTTGCCGCAGGCTATGCCACGTTTCTGTCTAACGATCTTGCCTTTGATGCCACCGAAGGAAGACTCGAACGTATTGGCCCAACGAGCCGCAAAGGCGCCGTGGTGCGTGCAACGGTGCGACCGCTGCGGTGGTTGTTCGCCTCAGCGAGTTTTACCTACGTGAACGCGACGCTCGACGCGCCGCCTGCGCCCACCCCGGAAAATCCGACGCCCCCGTACGTACGCGGACAGTTGCTGCCTTATGTCCCACCCGTGGTCGTACGCGTTGATGCTTCAGCCACAGGAACCCTCGCGCACTTTGGCGATGGCGAGCTCATTGGGAAAGTGGGGGCTGGCTTCAGCCTGCTCAGTGCGCGGCCACTCCCGTACGGCCAATACTCGGCCGCGTTTGCCACATTGGATGCACAGGCCTCGTTGTCCTGGCGCTGGTTCACGCTAGGGGTCGAAGCGAACAACATCACGAACACACGTTACGCCGCGAACGAATATGTATTCGTGTCGCAGTGGCCAACACGAGAAATTCCTTCGCGACTGCCCGCACGCCATACGTCGGCAGCAGCGCCATTTTCGATCAACGGCGTGCGGGGTGTGGGGTTCTGAGTGATGTATCGTATTTTATACATTGCCATCTTGTGCGGCTGCGGACCAAGCGCACAAAGCAGCGTGCAGCTCAGCGCGAGCGCCGTGGGGAAGCCCGTAACGAACACAGCCATTGGCGACTGGACGGTCACGTTGGACCGCGCTGAGCTGGGGTTTGGCCCTGTGTACTTCTGCGCCGCAGCGGCAGCGCGCGCGTGTGACGCAGCGAGCGCAGAGCTCACATCCGTTGTAGCGATCGACCTGTTAAATGAAACACCCCAGCCAATCGGCGAAGTGAATGGTCTCTCCGGCACCGTACGTTCGGTCACCTGGGACTACGGCATCAGCTGGCTCACCACAGAGAGCGCTCCGAACGCACGCGCCCCGTCCGGTCACTCACTCGTCCTTTCGGGTGTCGCTGTGCGCGGCGCACAAACGGTCCCCTTCTCTGTCACACTCGATGCCCTGCCACTACAACCAGGCGCACAAGCAGTCCTCGGCGCCAAGACCAATGCCACACTCGTCGACGGCGGGTCTTTGCGAGTCGCGTTTGACGTGGCGCAATGGCTACGCGGTATCGATTTTGCGACTTTGCCCGCGGTCATCACCAGCACTGACGAAGCCTATCAAGCCCTTCTCATCGCCATGACGGCCAACGCGCCGCCAACGTTCCAGTGGAGCTCGCCGTGAATACAGTCGAAGCATTGAAGACGGTGCTCGTGCAGGCGGGCGCGTCTTGGGTCATGTGGCTCCTTGGCGTCTTGTCGCTAGCGAGCATCGCCATGATCGTAGAACGCGCGTTCTTTTTCAGAACGCTCGGCAGCAACGTACGCGCGCTCGCAGAAGGCTTGGATACACGGCTGAGAAAAGGCGACTGGACAGGCGCGATTGCCGATCTAACACCGCTACAATCGGTGGCGGCCAACGTCACCATCGCAGGCCTACGGCTCGCCGAGCTCGGTCCTGCTGCCGCTGACCGCGCCATGGACAGTGCTGTTGCGATCGAGCGCTCTCGCCTCGAGCGAGGTCTCACGTTCCTTGGAACACTCGGCAACAACGCGCCGTTCATTGGTTTGTTTGGCACGGTCATTGGTGTGATTGGTGCGTTTGAAGAGCTCGGACACGCCGCGCCAGGACACGGTGCAGCCGCGGCAGGCGCCGTCGCATCCCAGGCCGTGATGACGAGCATCGCCGAAGCGCTCGTTGCGACCGCAGTGGGCTTGTTCGTCGCGCTGCCGGCCGTCGCTGCCTACAACTACTTTCAACGGCGGATGACCTCACTGCTCGCAGAAACCGAAATCTTGTCGAACCTGCTGCTCGCCTATCTCTCTGCGAGTAGCAGCAAGGCGAGCGACTGATGGCCGGCCAGAGTCACAACAACGAGGGCATGATTGTCGGCATCAACGTCACGCCACTCGTCGACGTGGTGCTC
This sequence comes from Myxococcota bacterium, assembly GCA_044359465.1. Lineage (GTDB taxonomy): Bacteria > Myxococcota > JADLHZ01 > JADLHZ01 > JADLHZ01 > JADLHZ01. Next base: position 4,264 of record JBIKMD010000132.1, on the reverse strand, counting down.
GTGCTGCTCGTGGTGTTCATCGTCACCGCGAAGATTATCTCTACGCCCGCGATTCCAATGGAGCTACCACAAGCGGCGAGCGGCCAGGAGCTTCAGGTGGTCTTCAGCGTCGTCATTGACGCGCAAGGCACCCTTTTCGTCGATGGCAGCGCAATCTCAAACGACTCCGTCTTTCTCACCAAAGCGCGAGAAGCGAAGACGCTCAATGAAGACGTTCGCGCCGTCATTCACGCAGACGGCGGCACCGCTCACCGCCGCGTGGTGAAGGCGATGGATCTGCTCAAACGCGCCGGCATTCAGCGTGTGGCATTCGCGACGGTGGGCGAGTGAGCGATCGCATCGTCGACGTCGTTTTCGCCAAGAGCGCAACGGCAAAACGTCCGAGCACGACACTGCTCGCGCTGCTCATCGCACTGGTCATTCACCTGAGCGTCGTTTTGTGGGCCACACGCGCTGAAAAATCACTCGAGAGCTGGAGCGCAGACATGGCGCTCATCGTGCATGACGAGCTGCAAGACGAAGACACGGTCACACTCGAAGACGAGAAGCCAAAAGAGGAAAAGACGCCAACGCCAACGCCTACACCCGTCGCTAGCGCCGCTGCGGCACTGACGCCTGTCGCCGACGCAACGCCGGCCGCACCCGCTGCGGCGGCGCAAGTGATGACGGCCGAGGGAGATCCTGTAGATCTGTCGGACGACACCTTCGTGTCAGGCACGGCCGCACTTCCGTCAGGTGGGATCACCGCAAGCAGCGGCGTGCAAACAAACAAAGCGACACAAGCGTTAGCGCCCCTCGTCGAGGCGCCAGACCTCTCAACCAAAGTCACACTCGTCGGCGATGATTGGAAGTGTGCATGGCCGAGCAGTGCAGAAGGTGAAGTCATCAACGAGCAAGACGTGATCATTCGTGTGGACGTGGATGCAAGTGGCAAAGTGGTAAACGCAAGCCTGGTCAAGGACGCCAAGGGCGGCTTTGGTGAAGCCGCACTCGCTTGTGCTAGTCGCACCCGTTTCGTCCCCGCCAAAGACAAGAACGGCAAACCTGTGCGCGCGCTGAGCCCGCCAATCGAAGTGCATTTCTCCAGATGAGAACCTGGCTCACATTTGCGATGCTTGTCTTGCTTGGCGCCTGCCAAGCAAGCAGAGCAACAAGGCAGGACTGCGAGGCCATCCTCGAGCGGATCGTCGACATTGAGCTCATGGAGCGCGGCTACCGCGATCCCATGCTGCAGAAGATCAAGCAGACAGCGTTCAGAAAGAAGCTCGGCGCTGAGCTCGAACGCTGCGTGGGGAAACGCCTGGAGAAGAAAGCGATCGACTGCGTACGCTCGGCCAGCACGATCGAAGTCCTCACACACGACTGTTTTGGCGACTAGTGCGGCGAGTGAGAAGGGACCCATAGCGACCGGTGGGTTTCTCACTTTGGCAACTTCGCTTGCGGAGCCGCGATCCCCGTGGCACCGGTGAGGGAGATGTCGAACGCCGTCACGCAAGGAATCAGGGTAGTCGTCAGAACGAACTATCTAGAAGAACGCTCCGCCCCGGGGGCCAACCAGTACGCATTCGCCTACACCATCAGAGTGTCGAATGAAGGGGAAAAGACCGCGCAGCTCGTGACCAGGCACTGGATCATCACGAACGCTGAGGGGATCATCCAAGAGGTCAAAGGAGATGGAGTCGTCGGAATGCAGCCCGTGCTCACGCCGGGGGAGTCGTTCGAATATACGAGCGGTTGTGTGCTGACGACGCCGCAGGGAACGATGCACGGGACGTATCAGATGCAGCGGGAAGATGGATCGAAGTTCGACGCGGAGATCGCGCCGTTTTTGCTGGCGGTGCCGAACTCGTTGAATTGAAGGGAAGCGCAAGAGGAAACAAGCGCAAGAGCGTTCACGAGAACGTGAACGACAAGATCGATCACAAACAAGATCGATCACAAACAAAACATCGCCCCGGGCGGTAACGACCGCGTCGCGTTCACGTTTACGACATCGTCGGCGATCGACGGCTCACGCTGGACGACGCTTCGATATAGCGCGATCATGTTTTGTACCAACTCTCGCACTGGCGCGGACATTCGGCTGCGCTATCGGGTACAACCAAAGTAGGGAACGCGAAAAAACCCCGGGTGCTCACTTGTTCTTGGGTGTGCAAGGCTCGATGCGGACAAACCCCAACGCCCACTTTAGTGACGTCGCCGAGTGACACGCGGAGACCAGCGTCGCGCCACGTGGACCCTCAACGTGCGCCGTAAATCGCCAACGATGTCGTAAACGTGAACGCGGTCGTTTATCGCCCGGGGCGAATGCTTGTTTGTGATCGATCCTGTCTGTGATCGGTGAACGACAAGATCGCTCTCGTGAATGCTCTTGTCTTTGTCGCTGCTTGCGCTTGTCCCCGCTTGCGCTTGCTCTCGTTTTCACCAGCTATCTCTTCGCCGCGCGAGGCTTGTTAACCTCAGCATCACCGGTAGCACTTTCCCGCTCGTCACGAGCCCCATGTGATCATATTGCTGCGATCGTATCGCCACGAGCTTCGCCGCTTTGGCCTCTTCACTCCAAACCCACTTCGGGAAGTGCTCCACCGTGACGCCTTCTCTAAACCTCTCAACAAACGGGTCCGCCCATTTGCTCGTGGTGAGAATACTCAGCATCATGCGGTGCGAGGGCGACGCATTCAGCCACGTGGCGTATTCTTCTTCTCCTCCGTAGAGCCCATCGACGAGCACCACTTCCTGCAAACGCGGTGAGCTCAGCCATTCGACGATGGTTCGGTAGCCACCACTGTGGGCCATTGCCACGAGAGGCCCCACCTCCGGCAGAACACCTGGCAGCTGGCGTTCGACGACCTCTAGTAGCGCGTCGACGTTCCTCCATTTGACCGCGTCGTTGGCAGCGACTGGCGCCTCTGGCACGACGAAGATTGCATTCCGATTGCTCTCGACGAACTGCTTGCTGAGCTTGTGCTCGCGCCACGCCGAATCGACGTCGTTGTAGAGGCCGTGAACATAAACCACGATGCCGCCGCGCTCTGGTTTGTAGCCGCCCGGACGAAAGACGTAGACCGGCCCACTCGGCGTCTTGAGTCGCCAGGATGCTTCTTTGCGAGACTTATTCGGCGCGCTCACGAGCAGCGCGGCGCAGAGGAAGAACAACACGAAAGACGCTTAGTGCTTCGGTTCATTCCACTCGAGCTTAGTGGTGACCAGCATATGTGCATTTTTCTCTACATCGGGATAGCCGTAGCGAAAACCCATGGGACGCTTCGGTTGTTTTTTCCACATGTCTTTGAACTGTACGGCAACCCGCGCGTTGGCGTCGCCAAGATAAGGGCCCGCGAAGTCACCAAAAGTGTACTGGCGAAAGCCCGCTTGAGAAGCGACGTCCGGAGGAAGGCCGGTGCTGTCGGAGATCATGTAGTCGACGTTTTTAGAGAGGTAATCGCGCACCTTGCTGAACTGCGGCCACCACAGCAGATAGGACGCCGCTTTGGTCATGGCGAACACCCGGCCCTTGCTCTCGATGAACTTGATGGGACCTGGCTTTTTGCCCAGGTGTTCGTCGTCAAGGTTGGCGCCAATGTGGCGGAAGAAGCGCGTCTGCGTTTCGCCCACTTTGCGGAACTCGATCTCGGCGTTACCAAAGAGTTGTGAGTGCTCACGCTCTTTGATTTTCTTTTCCGCCAGCTGCGCGTCCGCGGCGGTCACGTCGGCATCACTCAAATAGTCGAGCACGCCTTCGTCGGTGATGTCGAAATAGCGAAGCGCGACAGGTTCGTAGCCACGCAAACGAAGCGCCGTAAGCGCAAACACGAGCTGCCCAGACAGGCCGCCGCGCGTCATGATTGTCATATTGTCTGTCTTGCTGTGCTTCACGCGGTAGAGCAGCTCGAGGTTTTTTCGGGCCGTCGCCAGCTCAGAGGCAAGCGTTGCCACCGGCAATTTTTGAAACCCACGCACATCACCAACGATCTCGAGAGAGAGCGCCGTCAGATCCTGCACGTTTGGATAGGTGCCGAGCGCCGTCACCAAATCACCGCCGCCAAACGGGTAGACCACGGTCTGCGCTTTGTCGCGCGGAACGATTTGGCTCAGCAGCCCTTCGATATTCTCTTGCCAAAACTTTTGGTACCCCTCGACGAGAGGTTCGAGCTGCGTGCAGTGCGCTGCGACGGTCTTCTCATCAATGGTTCCGAGCGGAACATCGAGTTTGCCGCACGCTGCCACCTTGAATAACAGACGGGCGTCCTCGGCAAAGTTCTTG
>JBIKMD010000131.1:0-7834 GCA_044359465.1 Myxococcota bacterium | reverse complement strand
TATCGGACGCTTCTTTCAGCTTGGCAGCAGACTGTGACTCACCTTCTGCGGAGATGATCTTGGCGCGCTTCTCACGCTCGGCTTCTGCTTGTTTGGCCATGGCGCGCTGCATCTCTGGCGGCAGGTCGACGTTCTTCACTTCAACCGCGGACACCTTCACGCCCCACGGCTCGGTGAGCCCATCGATGGTGCGTTGCAGCTCTTGGTTGATGCGGTCACGCTCAGAGAGGAGTTGATCCATCTCGTGTTTGCCAAGCTCGCTGCGCAGCGTGGTCTGCGCGATCATGGAGGTGGCATAAAGATAGTTCTCCACCTGCAAGATCGCCTTCTCTGGCTGGAGCACGCGAAAGTAGATGACCGCGTTGACCTTGAGCGAGACGTTGTCTCGCGTGATGACGTCCTGCGATGGCACGTCTCGGGCCACCACACGCAGGTCGACTTTGATCATGCGATCCAAGAATGGAACGAGCCAAACGAGGCCGGCTTGTTTGAGTCCGGCGTACTTGCCAAGACGCAAAATCACGCCGCGTTCGTATTCCTGCACGACGCGTAGACCCATGACGATGAAGACGACGACAAAGACGACTGCGACGAAGGCTGGCATCATTTACTCTACTCCCCTTTAAACTTTTCTAACGAAGACGCGTAACCCACTGACGCGTTCGACAATGACAGTTGCACCAATTCCAATGACTTCGTCTGCGCTCGCACGCCACAATTCCCCGCTGAGCATGACCAGGCCGTCAGCGCCAACATGAATCGGCTCACGCACGACAGCCTGCACGCCAACGAGCGCTTCTTGGCCGGCCTCGGGCCGCGCGAGCTTGCCGCGAAGCACCACGGTAGCCAAAAAGACGGCCATGCCGGCCATGACGATGCCGAGCGGCAGCACCTGCATCCAGCCGAGCGCGAAGGTGGGTTCCACATAGTAGTCGGGATCTTGGGTGTTGATCAGCAACAACCCCCCGAGCGTGACCGCAATGCCGCCACCGACGCCCAAGATTCCATGAGACGTCACGAAGAGCTCTGCGATGAGCAAACCAAAGCCGAGCGCAATGAGCGCCACCCCACCCCAACTGATCGGCAACACCTGCATGGAGACGAATGCGAGCAGCAAACAAATTGCGCCGGCCACACCAGGAAAGATCGAGCCGGGATGGTACAGCTCCATCATCAAGCCGATCATGCCTATGGTCATGAGCACATAAACGATCTGCGGCTCCGCGAGGGTGCTCGTCACGCGCTGCGAGATGCTCATTTGGATGCGCCGCACCTCTTTGGTCAGCGTCCTCAGCACTAGCGTTTTGTCGCGCATGTTCACGCGGCGTCCGTCGAGTTGTTTCTGCAAATCACTGAGGTCGGTGGCAATGAAGTCGATGACTTTTTGCTCGAGCGCGACCGTCGCGGGAATGCTCACGGATTCTTTCACGGCTTTGATCGCCCACTCTTTGTTTCGATTGCGCTCAATCGCAATGCTCTCGACGAACGCGATCGTGTCGTTCTCGATCTTCCGGGCCATCTCTTTGCCGCCTTCGGCTTCGATGTCTTTTCCGCCGCTAGAGACTGGGTGCGCAGCACCGATGTTGGTGCCGGGTGCCATCACTGCAATGTGACCAGCCAAGGTGATGAACACCCCCGCCGAGCCTGCAACCGAGCCAGGCGGCGACACATAAACCACAACAGGTAGCGGCGCAGACAGAATGGCTTTGACGATCTCGCGCGTCGTTTGCAGCATGCCACCCGGCGTATCGAGGGTCATGACTAGCACGCCGCACGCCATGTCCTTCGCCGTGTTGATCGAATCGACGATGTACGCGCCCGTGCCCGGATTGATCGACGCATTCAAATCGATCACGCACAAAGGACCCGTGGTCTCTTGCTCAGGGAGCGGAGCGGCAGGAGCTGAAGCGGGTTGCGATGCGGCAACGACTTTGGGTTTGCCCGGTCCTTGCGGTTTTGCATTGAGCACAGCACCGAGCGCAATCACGGTGATGAAGGGAAGTTTCACCATAGGCTCAGACCCTAGCCTGCATCGGGCCCAGGCTCAAATCAGGCGATCGTTTTGCTCAGGCCCGTGCGGGTGGTTTGAGACCAAGGACCTTCATCACTTCTTGAAGATCTTGCCACACCCACTTTTTCTGGGAGGGATCACGCAAGAGATACGAGGGATGGAACGTTGGCATCACTTTGATGCCTTGGTACTCGCGCCACTTGCCGCGCAGCTTGGTGATTGAGCTAGCGGGATCGCGCAAGATGGTTTGTGCTGCGTGTTTGCCGAGCGTGACAATGACCTGCGGCGCAATCGCACCGAGCTGCGCGACGAGAAACGGCTCGCACGCGGCCACTTCGTCTGGCTCAGGATCACGGTTGTTCGGCGGACGGCATTTGACGACGTTCGCAATGTAAACGTCGCTGCGCTGGTAACCCATGGCCTCAATCATCTTGGTGAGCAGCTGGCCCGCTTTGCCAACGAATGGTTCGCCTTGCGTATCTTCGTCCGCGCCTGGCCCTTCACCTACGAATACTAGTTTTGCGCTTGGGTCGCCCACACCAAAAACGATGTTCTTGCGCCCTTTATGCAGCTTGCACCGCGTGCAATCACCTAGGTCTGCGCGAATCAGCGTGAGATCGCCCGTGGGAGGCGCAGCGACGACCGGTGCGATGATGGGTTTGGGCGCGGGCGGTGGGACTTCGATTTGCCGCGGAGAAGGCGCTGCCTGCGCAAGCGCTGCCGCTGTGATGTCGGGCGTAGCCGCAGCGAGCGCCGAAACTGGCGCTTTGACGGACGGACGAGCGGCTTGCAGGAGTGCGAGTGGAATTCCATCGAGGCCAAGGGCACCTTGGTCTTCGAGCAGCGCGGCTGTAAGCTTGGACAGGTCCACGCGGGACGCTTGCGACGAGCGACCGTTCGCCGTCAACAGGAGGGGGCGCTTACTCGCAGATATAGCTGGCGAAGATGCTGCCAGCGGACGCAGGGTCTTCGACACACGAGTCAGACGCGCATTGAAAGTTACCGGCGCATTCCTCACCCGCTGGGAGGTTCAAGTACTGCGTACCAACACAGCGGTTCTGAGCTTCGGTTGGGCTGTCGAGCACATCAACACACTCGGCGTCCGCGCCGCAGGCCGCAGGCGATGCAGGGTCGCATTCGCACACCATGCCACCAAAGAAGCCAGCAAGGGCATCTTGCGAACATTTACCAGACGCGCACTGGAAACCACCTTGGCAGCTAGCCTCTGGATCCAAATCGAGCGCTGAGTTCTTGAAGCAGGAATTGTTCGTGCCGGCGGTTTCATCGATGTCCACGCAGGTCATCGCCGCTGGGCAGGCCGCAGCACCTTGCGCTGGGTTACAGCCAACCGTGCAGAACGGAGGCGAACCGGTGAAGCTGATACACGCTGGGTTTGTGCCTTTGCATTGGTAATCGAGCGTCATCGAACACGTGTTGCCGGTATTGATTGTGCCCACTTCAGCGGCTGGTACGCAGCGGCGCACGCCTTGAACAGGCGAGCACACCTGCGAACCACCACACTCTGCGTTCGTCGTACATTGCTTGCTGCACTTGTAGGTGTCTAAGTCGCAGCTCAGGCCTGCCGCGCACTGGAAGTCGTACAAACAACGGCCGCCTATGTTGCTTTGCGCGACTTTGGCTTGGTCGTAACACACGTCCAGCACGGGGCCGGTCACCAGGATCTGCACGGTTTCACCCGCGGTCAGATTGATGGTGAAGTGATCGATGTCGCTCTTCGCATCGCTCGCCGGCGTTAGCGCAGCTGCGAGCTGCAACGGAGCAGAGACGGTTTGTGTGGCAACAACGTCGTTATTGGCAGCGCTTTCACTCACCTTCTGTACGGCCGCGCCACCCGGCGTCTTATCGCTCTCGATGGTGATCGTGTAAGCGCCGCGCTGGCGGCCGATGCCGAAGAGCGCGAAGAACGGCTCATATTCGAGAACGTCTTCCACCATGATGGTGTGAGCGCCGGTGGTGGCGGCTTTCACAATCATGCGAACAGCGACGCGGTTGCTGCCGTTGGCACCGAGCTCGAGACCAATCTCTTGATCTGCCGGGTCCTTCAGGAACAGCGCAACCATGGGCGCTTTGTCTTGTGACGAGTATGAAATGCAGTCGAGCCCGGCATCACAGGACGCTCCGCCGCTGCACAAGCTGGCGCAGATCGTCTCTTCACCAATATTGGCACAATTACGACCTGCGCATTCTGCGTGCGCTGTACATTTTTGGCCGTCAGCCTTCTTACCTAAGTTTTGTGTTGGAACACATTGGCTCGAACCGCCAATATCCACGCATTCTGTGCCTGCGCCGCAGACAGAGGCATCTTCTGCACAATCGCGAGCGCAGAGTCTTTTCTTGGTAGCGCCGGCGTCGACGAAGACGCATTTGGCGGGTTCTTTGCACTCGAGCTCGTACTTGCAGGCATCACCGTCGGCCACCGAACCAAAAAGCGCTTTCGGGAAACAGGCCGTGGCTCCTGAGGCGTTCACAACACCGCATTTGGAGTCGCCAGGGCAGCTCGGTGCTTTGCAAGCGAAGACGTTTTCGCAGCGTTTTGTTTCTGGATTACATTGGTAACCGCTGCTGTTGTCGCATTGTTCATTGGCGGTGCATTCGTCTACACATTGACCGCCGTTACAGGCGTCTGGATAACGCGGGCAATCGAACGGCGTTTCACACGCACGACTCTCTTCGGTGGCGCCGCCCGGTTTCTCAGCGAGCGTACAGCGTGCGAGCGTGCACACTTGGTTGTAACAGAAGCCGCCAGCTTCACATTCGAACTCATTGTCGCCAATGCAGGCTTCGCCGAGCTTCTTGCCGCCTTGTGGCTTACAGATCTTGGTGCAACCGTCGTCGAGTTGGTTGTCTTGGCACGCCATACACGAGCCGCACTCGGAGTCGCTGCTACAGGCGCTCGAGCAGTAGCCAACGCTTCCGCCCAAGGTGAACATACATTTTCCGCCAGCGCAGTCGGCGTCGAGGTTACAGGGCGCGCGGTTCGGCAGTCCCATGCTGCAAAGACCGTTGGACTCGGCCAAGAACTCGGCGAGCTTTTCGGCGCGTTCGGAGGCTGAGCAAGGCACGGGGTTCCCATTGTCGTCTTCGTTCACGCAGGTGAACTCACGCTCGCTCTTGATGCACTTTTTGTCGCCACAATCGCTGTTACTCGTGCAGGTTTTGTACTCCGGCAGCTTGTCCGGAACGCACGCGAGGTGATTGCGCGCGTCATTTTTGCACGTAAAGCCCGGTTCACATTGGTCGCCGCCGGCCGAGCAGATCGTCGCACAAACGGCCATCACACTGCCGCCGACGCCGGCAATCCACGAGCACAAGTTGCTCGCACAGTCTTGGTCACGGCTACAGGGCGTCCCAAGCTGCAGACCCTTGATGTCATACTTACAGCGGGTGTCTTCTGGCTCTGGCTGCGGCTCAACGAAATTCGTTTGCGTGGGGCCGCTCTTTTCTTCGTTTTTCTTCGAAGTTCGGAGGCCACCCTGTTCGCAAGCGAGCAGAGCTACGAGGCCTAAACAAAGGGGTCCGCGAACAAACGTGCGCATGGTGGTCTCCAGGCCCCCTTTATCGGCGCGATGTGCGCAAAGGTGCGTAGCGGCACAAACTGGCGGGTTCGAGCGGGTGGCGTCTCGTCTCACAACGCAGCGCGCAACACGGACAGATAGGCGCCGAGCATGCGGCCTTCGTTCTCGATCGCGAGCTCGGTGCTGAGAAACGCGAGGACTTTCCGCGCGCGTTCTTTTTCAGAGAGTGCGAGCAACAACCGCGCTGCCATCACATTCGCAGCAAAGGGTTGTCCGCGCTCGATGACGGCATCCCCAACGGACGCGTCGTACAACCCACCATTGACCGCCAGGAACGGTGTAAAGGCAGCGAGCGCTTTGGCGACCTCACCGTAGGCCTTCTCTTTTGTTGCTTCGCTTAGGGCGACGAGTGCCAAAGCAAAGGCGGCGCTATCCACCAAATACGCCGCCGAATGGCCTCTGCGTCGCATCACCTGGGCATCACGATCATACGAAGTAGCCAGCAAGCGATCGGCGGCTGCACGAGCGAACGCGAGGTCAGAAGGATCGTGGCTCACCCGTGACCACAATACGAAGGCGTGAATCGCAATCCCGTTTTGATAGGGATACACATTGGCATCCACGTGAGGTGCTCTGCCCAGCGCTCGCCGCGCGGCCAGATCAAGCGAATAGTAGTCCGCGCCAAGCATGAAGCGCCCTTCGTCGTCGACGTCCGCGTCCTGGCTGACGAGAAATTCCCCGGCTGCACTAGCGAGCGACGAGCGCATGTAGCGCGCAATGAGCGCTGCATCTTCCCTGACCGCGGCGTCCTCCTGCACGCGCAAAAAGTGTGCACGGGCAGCGAGTGCCTCGGCTTGAATGGTCATCAATTTTTCGTAGTGCGGCGCGGTCCAAACGCCGCCCGTCGAGTACTGAAACACGCCGCCTGCTTCACGATCGATGAGTGCACGCTCTGCGCTCAGCGCGTGCAGCGCGCGCGCCGTGTTTCCGCGCGCCAACTCGAACGCAATGTTCTCACCGAGCGGAAGCTTTTGCCGCATTCCCCAGCCGCCTTGCTGCTCGTCGTAGAAACCGTCGAGCTGCTTGGTTCCCAGCGCAAAGGCCTCGGCGAGCGTGAGGGCGCGCACTGGTTTACGTTCGATCGGTGCCGCGACAGCGCGCTTGGCAAACGGCGTAAGCTTGGCAATGAAGACTTTCGCGTCCAGGTAACCACGAAAATTTCCGATCTGTTTTCCGTCCGGCGAAAAAATGATCGTCGCCGGGAAGCCGTACGCCGCATAGCGCTCCATCAAATCAGGGCGTGCATCCATGTCTACGCGCACGGGAATGAATGACGTGTTGATCAACTTCCCCACCGCGGGATCGCGATAGGTCGATGCTTCCATCACGTGGCACCAGTGGCACCACACAGCGGCCCCGTGCAGCAGAATGGGTTTACCGGTACGTTTTGCTTCAGCGAAGGTTGCGCTGGTGTAGTCGCGCCATGTGAAGGCTTGCGCGGGCAAAGTGCGACGCGCGGTTGCCACATCTTCGGTTGCGCAGAGCAGCAAGAGCAACATCAGCATTGCGTGCGAGCCTAGCAGACCTGACGCGCTCAAGCCGAGAGCAGTAAGCGCTTTCCTACCGGGAAGGGATCGACGAACGCCTGCATGCGACGAGGCGGTGCGCCGTGGCGAGAAATATGGCGGTAATAGGCTTTCCAGCCAAATGCTTCTTGCTGCGAAGCGAGCGCAATCTCCGCCGCCGCAAAGCCGCTCGTCGCCAACGTCGCTTCGACGAACGCTTCTTTTACCGAGGTGGTCCGCACTTCTGCCGCGCCTTTGAGCAGTGAGCGGAGGCGCTTCATACGGTGCTCGACGATCGCCTCTCCGGCAAAATCAGCTTCCGCGAGCGGCGTGTTGTACTTGGGAACGAAGGGCGCCACGCCAATCGCCACCGATTGAATCTTGGCGAGATCTTGGCTGAAGCGCGCGAGCTCATCGATGTCGCTGTCTTCTTCTCCAGGCGCGCCGATCATCATGTACGTCTTGAGCGTCTTGAGACCGTGCGTCTTTGCGAGCTGCGCGGCATTCAGTAGATGTTTCTCTTTGATCTTCTTCTCGAGCGTGTCGCGCAAACGCTGGCTTGCCGCATCACTCGCCACAGTGAGCGTGCGGTAACCACCTTTGGCAAGAAGGCGCACGAACTCGTCGTTCAACCGATCAGCGCGCAGCGAGCTAATGCCCACACGTAAACCGCGGTCATCAACGAGCGCCTTCAGGATCTCGACGATCTTCGGATGATCACT
>JBIKMD010000130.1:0-7854 GCA_044359465.1 Myxococcota bacterium | reverse complement strand
GCGCAACGCATTCGCACCATGGGTGTTGCGGGCACGAGGTCGAGAGCAGAAGCCGCCTCAGGCGCGCGCGCCGCAACGACCGAGGTGTTTCCTCGTTTGGACAAGACGGGTCGTTTGGCTGAGCGCCTGGTCAAACTCTACGGTGCGGGCGCGCGGGCGCTCACGGGGCTGAGTGCCAATGTGCTCAATCTCACATCCAGCGATCTACAGGGCCAAAGCGCTCTGGTGTTCGCGACACATGGGATTTTGGACAACGCGGTTCCGGGCGTGAACGAACCTGCGCTGGTGCTTTCACGCACGCCGAACGCACGCGGCAGTGACAACTTTCTGCGCGCATCCGACATCGCACGCATGACCTTGTCGGCAGATGTGGTTGCGCTCACCGCGTGCCAAACAGGTGTTGGGAAGCAGGTGGCCGGCGAAGGCGTGCAAGGACTTGGACGGGCCTTTCAGATGGCTGGTGCGAAGAACGTCATGATGTCTTTGTGGAGCGTCGCGGAAGACTCGAGCTCGGAGCTCACCGAGGCGTTCTTTCAGAGTATCGTCGCAGGACAGACGGCGGATGTCGCCATGCATACAGCGCGGCAGGCGGTCAGAAAAAAAGGCTACGAGCATCCATTTTACTGGGCCGCTTTCGTTCTGATGGGGCAATAGACGCTGTGATTGAACTAGGATTTTCGACTGAACGCTCGCGCCGCAGGGGCTCGCTTCTTCGCAGCGGTCAGTGATGGCGAGGATTGAAGCTGGCGCACGAGGAAGTCCTTGAACAGCCGGACGCTCGCGCTCAGATGACGCCCTTCGGGATGAACCAAAAATAGCGGCACCGAGTCGTTGACGAGATGAGCCAAGACGCTCACGAGTCTGCCAGCACGCAAGTCAGCGTCGCACACGAACCCGGGCAGCATCGTGATCCCTAGACCTCGCCGAGCCCAGCCTTGCAAGACTCCAAAATCGTCCGCTGCGAGCTTCGCTTTGAGGCGGATGCTTTTCGGACGACCCTTGTGATGTACCCTCCAGCTCGTTTCACCGTCCGTTGCCCGATACGCAAGGCAGTCATGGCTGGCGAGGTCGTTTGCAGTCTGCGGAACGCCGCGGCGCTTCAGGTAAGCGTCACTCGCGACGATGCACCGCCGCGCGGTGCCAATACGCTGCGCCACCAACGACGAATCAGGAAGAGGACCGGAGCGAACGGCGAGGTCGATGCGCTCGGCGACCAGGTCGACCACGCGTGTCGTCAGAACCAGCTCCACGGAAATCCGTGCATGCTTTCTTGCGAACTCGGCGACAAGAGGGGCCAGCCAAACCGCAGCAAAATCCGGCATTGCAGTGAGCCGCACCACTCCAGACGGTTCCTCCTCTCGCTTGGCTGCGACGGACTCTGCCGAAGCCATGAGACCCAACGCTTCGCTCAAACGCGTGTGCAGCTCCCGGCCCGCGTCGGTAACTGCGAGCTGTCTGCTTGTGCGCACAAGCAGAGGGACTTCGAGCCGCTCTTCCAACCGCGACACCATTCTACTCACAGTCGATTTTTGCATCGAGAGCGCGTTGGCTGCCGCCGTGAAGCCGCCATGCTCGACGACGGCTGAAAACACAGCGAGCTCGTTGAGGTTCTTCATCGTTGCACCAATGCAACGTAATGTTGCAGATGACAACATTGTCGCGCGCGTGGGCGATCGATAGGATGCCTCCACAAACTTCAAACAGGAGTCAGTCATGACACAGAGCGCACTACCTACGATTGTCGTTACCGGAGCCACAGGCCAGCAAGGCGGCGCCGTGGTTAGAAACCTTCGCCGTTCATTTCATGTTCGCGCGCTTACGCGTGACCCCAAGAAGGCTCAGGCGCTCGCGGCGCTCGGAGCAGAGGTCGTCGCGGCAGATATGCTCGACCGGGGATCGCTCGAGCGAGCGTTTGCGGGCGCCCATGGCGTCTTTGCTGTCACCAATTTCTGGGATGGCCCCAGCAGTGGCAAGCCGCTCGGCGCTGAGGGGGAAGTCCGCCAGGGTAAAAATATGATCGACGCGGCAAAAACCGCGAAGGTCTCGCACTTCGTGTTCAGCTCGGTCGGCAGTGGCTACGCCTGGCCTAGCAAAGTCCCACACGTGTTGAGCAAGCAAGAGGTCGAACGTTACCTGCTCGAGTCGCAAGTTCCCGCCACCGTCCTTCGTCCAGCATTCTTCATGGACAATTTCAACTCGCCGATGATGGACTTTGGCCCGAAAGCCAAGGACGGGCGTCTCGAAATCCCGATTCGCGCGCACCAGCGGTTGCAGATGATTTCGGCAGAAGACATTGGTGTGTTCGCCGCGCTGTGCTTCGAGCGACCGACGGAGTACCTTGGCGCCGCATTTGACCTCGCAGGTGACGCATTGACCGCGAGCGAAATGGCCGCGATCTTCACTCGCGTCATGGGACGGTCCGTGAAGTCCGTTGCAGATGAACGCGCAATTCCAGAGATTCGAAAGTTCAGTGTGGAGTTTGCGGCCATGTGGGAAGCCTTCGATCAGCTCGGCGGCGATGCTTTCCTCCCAGGTTTGCGCGCGCTACACCCGCAGCTCGAAGGTTTCGAGCGCTTCCTTCGCCGCACGGGTTGGGCAGGCTAGTCCGGGGACGCACTTCTAAGGCGCGGGACTATGCCAGCGCCGGCTCACGGAAAAACGGCTCCGAACATCCATTTTACTGGGCAACATTCGTTCTTATGCGACAATAAGAACGCTGATGAAACACACGAAACGCCCATATACTTTGCCTGCCCATGTGATCCTGTTCGCATTCGCGTCGCAAGTCGTGCTTGCACCGCGCGCGTGGGCGCAGGCCGTTCCGGAAAAAAAGAAGAGCGGTTTTGCGGATCAAGCGGACGCCGCTGATGCTAACAATAAGCTGCGCGCGGGCGCTGGCTACGAGCTCAAGCTCCAGCGCATGCAACAAATGCGTAACGAGAAGCGCCATGCTGAGGCCCTTGCTGAAGCAGAAATGGCGCTCAAGTTCGCACGCGAGTACGGCGACAAGGTTCGGATTGCTTACGCCTTGTTGGCAGTTGCTTCTTCGCACCAGTTTCTCGGCGATCTGAAGTCAGCCGTCACGAAGGGCAAGGAGCTCATCGCCTATTGCGGTGCTGAGCTGAAGCAAGAAGCGCCCGCAAGTGATGGCTACAGAGTCTGCAAGCAAGCCCTTTACAATATCGCGCAGTGGGAAGTGCGCAGTGGGGACCTGAGCAGCGCCGCGGATCACTTTGCGCAAAGTGTACCGAATATCCCGGACATGACGCCCGCCTTTGCGAGTGAACACTTGCGTGATGCTGCGATGCTGGCCGCGGCCCAAAGCGACTATGTCGCAGCGCTCAGGATGATGGATGTGGCGGAGCAGGCCGCCGCCAAAGACAAAGATGCTGCAAAATACTATTTCACGACAACGCTCGGTTACGCGTACGCGACGCTTGCCAAGGATAAGTCAGCGCAAACACGCTACGAGCAGCTGGCGCAAAAAGAAGGAAAGCGCCTTGGCGACAAGCCTGAGATGCTGAACGTTGGCTTGTTTGGTGTGTTCGATTACCTGAGTAAAGAAATCTTTACATGGGAAGAAGCCAAACGTGTTGGAAGCGGCAAACACGACACAGACGTCGTCGCCACCTACATCGCCGAGGTGGCCGTGGACTGGGCGCTTGGTCGTAAAAATTTCGACACAGAGGCGCGCGCAGAGAACATTTGGTCCGCCATTGAACGCCTAGAGTTTGTGCCGGCAGCAAAAAAATGGGTGCTCGCCGCAGGGCAAAAACTAGTCCGTGCCGACGACGCCGCAGGCGCAGCAGTGGGGCGACGCGCCAACGACAGGCTACGCCTGCAAATGCGTTACGTCCGTCAAGACGACTGTGTGAACGGAAACAAACTCGCGGCGCAGATCGCCGAGTTGCTCAAGAATGACAGCAACCCCCAAAACAAGTTCACCGCTGCGCTTGGTGTGGCGTGGGGACAAATTTGCGACGCGCAGGCGTATGCACAAGACAAGAAAACGGAACGCTTAGGCATGCTGCTCGCTGACATTGAGAAGCTACGTCAGCTGTTCCATGCGCTCGCCATGGATGCATCGCTGCCCAATGCTAAAATCATGGAGGTTGCTGTTGCATCGCGCGCGCTTGGCGTTGCTGCCGCGCTCAAGGACGAAAAGCTGTTTGATGCGGCCGCCCGTGACGCGCAAACGCTGTACAATGGTCTAGAAAAAAAGCAGGCCGAGATCGCTGCCGAAGTGAGCAAAGATTTTGGGCGCTGGTTCAAAGCCGAGTTTGCCGCCATGCAGGGGCGTTTGATCGCTCGGCAAGCTGCACAGGCAGAACCACCGCCGTCCGCGCCGCCCGCAAGTACGCCGCCCACGGCTGCGGCGCCAAAGAACATTGCACCTACGCCGCAGGCGGTGCCCGCAAAACCGGTGGCTGCGGTGACGCCGCCGCCGCGTGGAAGCGATGGCGGGGGGGCTGCGGTACTAGGTGTAGTCGCCGTGGTGGCCATCGTTGCTGGGCTAGTTGTTGGCGGCTATTTTCTCTACACCAAAGTTCTCAACCCGACGCGCGGTGCGGTGAGTGGCGTGGTTGAGCTACCGGGCCTCCAGCAACAAGGACTCGTCCAATGGTGAAGCTCGTTGGCTTACGCCTCATCGCTTTTTTGCTCGTCGTTCCGTTGTGGCATTGTGCGGGCGAGAACACCTTCTCGCTTCAGCTCACCAATCCCACCGCTCGCGCCATGGCGCTTCTCGTAGAAAGCCCATGCACGGTTGGCGGCAAAAGCATTTCGTTGACCGAGGGGACGTCATGCGTGTTGTTTGGCAGCGGTGTTGTCTCAGTGAACATCCCAACCGACTATGAAGGTAGTCCTGAAAAAATGGCATGCACCATTACGGTGACCGTTCTCGATCAATGCGCTGAACCACGTTCGGTGCTCTTGCGCAGCACGCCGCGTCCCACCGAGTTCTTCAATGGTACCGATAAGGCATCATTCGCGTTTTCGGCGACCGACTTCACCGACACGTTTGACGATGATGGCGACGGCATTACAAACTACGCCGAGTTCAAGACGGGTGGCTCCCCAAGAGGCGATCAACCTGGTGGCGCGTGTGTGCCAAAAACAACACCGGCGGCGTGTATGAACGTGGTTTGCGGCCCAGTCTCTGATGGCTGCGGCGGCATCATCGACTGCGCGCTCTGCCCAAGTGGCCAGTATTGTGTGCAGAATCAGTGCGTGCCGTTGTAAGGCAGATTCGGGCCAGGCAGCGTCAAATCCATGAGCACCGCTGCGTCGCCGTTTGAATAGAAACGTTTGCGAAGTCCGACGCGTTTGAAGGCGAGCGTCTCGTAGAGCGCAATCGCCGCCGCATTGGTGTCGCGTACTTCCAAGGTGACGCGTGAGCACTGTTGCTCGCGTGCTAGCGCAATGGCCTCAGTCAGTAGCGCGCGTCCCAGGCCTCTTCGGCGAAGCTCAGGGTCTGTCGTGATGTTTTGAATCTGCGCTTCATCGAGCACGATCCACATCACGACGTAGGCGGAAACATCGTCGAGTACCCACAATGACCCGCGTTTGATCTCATCAAGGAAACCTCGCTCGGACCAAGGTTCAGGATGAGACGCGCGTTCGATGCGCAAAATTGCCGGTACATCTGCCGCCGTGGCGAGTCTCAAGGGTCGAGTGATCCGGTGAATCCCACGTCGTCGAGCTTGCCGATCAAACGAACCTCGGAGCGCTCCAGACGTTCCTTGAGGTAGGCAGTCGTCCGCTCGTTGAAGATGGATTGCATGAGCAAGGGAATGACCACGTCATCTGCGGCATCGTGCAATTCGGCAGCGTTTTTCTTTCGAAAATTGACCACGTCTTGCTCGGTAGCCTCAATGCGCGAGCGAATTCGAAAGTCCAGGATACGGTCAACACGAAGTCCCGCCCGAAGATCTGTTTTCAACGCTTCGAGCGTCAACGTGGTGCGGTCGAGAAAGCGTGCAAAGGCTTGCTCGCTCGGAAACTTGGAGCGGAAAGCGGACAGCGCAGCATCAATCTCCGCTTCGGTCGCGTCTGGCTGCGAGTAGCGCCGCCATTCCTCCAGCAGCAATGTGCGATTGATCAGCTGGATGCGCATCCGTCTGAGTAGGCCTGCTGGCCAAGGTCGCATGTAAACGGCCGGGCCCGCCTCTTTGGCGATTTCGATCGCCGTTGCGCGTTTGACGTCGATGAGTGTGATCGTTTGCCGTTCAACGACGGCGACAACTTGCTCGACGAGCTCTCGTTGCTCCACGCCGAGCCATGGCAGTCGCGTGGGTTCAGAGGTGGCGGCGATCAGCATGAGCAACAGAGTCACGGGGCTAGTGTACTAGTGGAACGACGGGCTTCACAAGCTTAGGTTGTGGCACCTGCGTGTCTGCTGGTTCGAGGGCAAAGGTCGCAGCGTTGGCACGTCGCGCTCGACTGCCCTTGGTCTTGAGTGTTCGCTCTTACCTTCTAAGTTGTGTCGAGCGCACGGTAGAGCTGAGCTGGGACAAGAGGCGTTCGAGCGCAGCGCCATTTGCTCGCGTAGGCGCTGAGCTTAGCGTATCGGCGGCTCGGCTGATTTTCGCAAATAGCGTCGTCAATTCGAGCGAGAAACGATGGATCTTTTCTACCCAAGGCTGGATGTGCTCGCTCACGAGGGCCGTAAGTGCAGCTCCATCGCGTTGCGCCACGGCACGTTCGAAGGCCTGTGCGTCTGGCTCGTGACGCAGATTGAGTCGCAGGTTGGTTTTGCGCTCGCTGTTGCCAACGGTGCACCGCAAACTGCCATCTTTGTTGCGAGTGAAGGACAGCACGAGCGCACCCACGCTTATGTTCTTTTTGCGGATGACGACTTGCTCAGCAAGCTCGCTGAGCATGTCCGCTGCTTCCGCGGCGAGTTGCTCCGAGAGCTTGGACCCGTTGCGCTCATTGGCGTGTTTTTTTGAGCGTGTGGCAGCGTCCAGAAATGCCCGTCGTTGCAACGCTTCGGATCCCTCGCCGCGAACGGCTTGCGAGAGCGCACCCCGGTCTTGGACGCACTGCAGCCCATGCGTCACCAGCTCATCCACGGAGAAGCCTTTGAGGTAGCCCTTGTCTCTGCCGGTGAATTTTTCTGCACCAAAGCCAGGAACCAGCCGCGCATCGAGAATGGTTGGCGTATTGCCTTCGCGGTGCAGTGCAAAATGGTGCGCATGCCGTGCTTCATGTAGCTCGGTGGTCTGGGGCCTGAGCGTGCGGACACCGAGCTCGCTGAGCAAGATCGTTCGCGGCGAGTGAATGAAGGTTCCGTTCGACCCACGCTCTGCGAGCTCTAGCGGAGCATAAACGGCGCTAGTGTTTAGGTTGCCTGCGAGCGATTCTGTGAAACGAACGAGCAGGTTGTCACCCGATTCAAAGCGCAAACGGTGACCTTCGATCGTGCAAGTGACGCCGGCCGAGGCAGCGGCATCCGCGATCGCTCGTAGGAGTTTCGCGGCTGCACTTGCGAGCGCGGGAGAGATCGGCAGCTCGGGGTCCGCCTTACGTGCAGCCTTCCAAGGTCCAAGGACGGGCTCATAGGCTTTGAACGCCAAAGCAATACTCGTGATTGCCCGGCTCTGCCGCGTGTCACGCTCCGCGTGCCGCTCCACATACCAAGGTGCCATCTCGCGCAATATGGGAGGCGCCACCGTCGCGTCTTCCGCGCTCATGGCGTCGTCGGCTTGGGTTAATGCGGGGCTCGGCCGGATCTTCACGCTTCCTTATCGGACCATCCAAGAGATGAATGCGCGAAAATGGCGCTATTGGGCGCTCGTGAGGGCTTTTTGGATCGCGGCTTTGACGCCGCCAAGGCCGTCGCCCGTTTCGGCC
>JBIKMD010000129.1:0-7870 GCA_044359465.1 Myxococcota bacterium | reverse complement strand
GATTCCTGAGAAGAAACCCTCCGAGTATTGGAGCCGAGGAATAAGCTGTGAAAGAACGCAGCGATGTTCCGACCAACCGATCGACAGATGAAACTGGATGTTGCGACATCCGTGTTGGGAGACAGAGCACGGGCGCGGCTGAAGGGGTCGTGGGCGGAAGGAATCCGATTGAAGGTGATGCCTTTGCTGTTGGACGCCGAAGCAGAGTTCGCTGCGATCTATTGCGAGAACAATGGACGCCCGAACTGGAGCGTTGCACGAATGCTGGGCATTTTGCTGCTGGCTGAGTTCTCGGATTTAAGTGATCAAGAAGCGTTGGACTGTTTGTCTTTTGATGTTCGGTGGCAATACGCATTGGATCTGCGTGCGGACGAAGCGTATCTTTCACGCCGCTCTCTCGTGGAGTTTCGCAGTCGGCTGGTGGCGCATGATCCGCAAATGCAAGGGCTCGAGCGGTTGTTTGCGGAGGTGAGTAAAGCCGCGATCAAGGACCTCAAGCTGTCGTTCAGCGAGCAGCGACTCGATTCGACTCACGTCATGTCGAACATCAAGACGCGTAGTCGTGCAGACCTTTTCGCCAAGACGCTGCGGCATTTTCTTGGTTTTATGGTGGGCGACTTAGCCCCCCGACTGAAGCTGCTCAGCTTGCCAGTGCAGGAATGGTTTGGCCAAGAAGAAGAGGGCTGGTTCGGCCAACGCAGCGACGCTGAGTACCGAAAATGTGTCGAGGAGTTTGCCAAATGGCTCTACGAAGCCAAGACGGTATTTGCATCTGACGCAGAGGTAAAAGCGCTCGAGTCCTATCAACTCGTTGTCAGAGTGCTCAATGAGCACTGTGATGAGGTCGCAGACACGCAAGAAGGTGGCGGCAGCGATGATACTGGAGGGTCCAAGGTAAGGGTTCGCACCAGCGCAAGGTCACCAGGGACGAGCCTGCAGTCGCCCTACGATCCCGATGCCGGCCGAGGTTACAAGGGCAGCGGATATAGCGTTCACATCACTGAAACGTGCCGAAACAGCAGCGTCGAAATGATCACCGACTTTTCGGTTGTGCCGGCGAGTACAGATGCAGGCAAAGCACTCGATGTGGCGCGTCGCCTCGAAGCAAACGGACTCAAAGCGCAAACCCTTTACGCAGACGCTGGCTACGGATCGGGGCTAACTATCGTTGAGCTGCGCAACCTTGGAGTTGATCTGCAGGCGCCAGTATCGCGCGGACCAACCGCCAAGGATGCGATTGGACGCGAGCGATTCACGTATGATGAACAAGGCGACGTTATCGCTTGCCCTCAGGGCCATAAGCCCCGCGCCCACAAGTTCATTCGGTCTTTGCTCGAAGTTGGCACGAAGACACGGCACGCAATTTTTGAGGGCAGAATTTGCAATGAATGCCCTGTTCGAACGCGCTGTTGTACCCGGCTGGACGGACAACATAGCAAAAACTACCAGATGGAAATAACCGACCGCGTCCGAGCTCGCGACACGCGTCTTGCTGAGCAACAGACCGAAGCCTTCAGGCAACGATACGCAATTCGTTCCGGGATTGAGGCCACGAATTCAGCACTCAAACGAACCCACGGGCTCGCCCGCCTTCGGGTGCGACGTCTCAGCCGCGTACGCTTGGCCGTGGCGTTCAAGCTCATGGCGTTCAACATCAAGCGGTGGGTAGCCCAGGTCGCAGGAGTCTTCTGTGACGAGTCCTACGCGCGCATCACATCGCTCTTGATCGTGGCTCTCTTGTTCCCAGCAAAACACGGACTTTTTCGCAATTAGAGCCTACGACCAAGCGAAAACGTAGGTTCGTTCTCAGGAATCAACGCGGTCGTTATCGACCGGGGCGATCGCTTGTTTGTGATCGATTTTGTTTGTGATCGATTTTGTTTGTGATCGATTTTGTTTGTGATCGATTTTGTTTGTGATCGATTTTGTTTGTGATCGATTTTGTTTGTGATCGATTTTGTTTGTGATCGATTTTGTCTCTGATCGATTCTTGTCTGCGGTTCTCTTTCTTACTCCCCCGGCAAAACCGCGATAGCCAATGACAACATCAGATAAACAAACACCGTCTCCCATCCCGCCTGTTTGAAACTAAACCCCTCTGCCCAATGCTGCGGGATTGCACCAGCAAAGATCGGCACGAGCAACGCCGCTGCGAGCCTCGCAAGACTCCCAGTGACGAGCGCGACACTCGCGAGCACTTCCGCCGTACCAATCACAAAACGAAGTGCCGGCGGCAAACCGCTAGCACTTTGCCACCACGCCGCTCCTTCAGCCGAGAGATTCCAAACGCCGTGATAGAGTGTTGGTAAGCCGAGAGCGAGGCGTGCAAGCCAGAGCCCGAACCCCGGGAACCTTGGTTTGATGAGATACCACATGCGCTCTCTCTCTCACGGTGCTCGGTCAGTCGTCGAGTGGCGCTACACGCGGTTATTCCGCGTTTTTCGCAGCGAGCTCGAACGCTTGTCGCACGTTGTAAGTGCCGCCCAAGCTTCCTAGGTGTTCGTAGAGCGTCGCTAGTCCTACACCAAGGCCAATGAATCCAGGATGCAGCGTAGCGCGCGCCTTCTTACAGGCTGCGAACACATCCGTGAAGCGACGTTGAAAGTCGCTCAGCGAGAAGTGCACGCTCGTTTGGTCTCCCTCGCCGAATTGCGCGCGCAGGGCGGGTTCGACGTCTGCGAGGCCGAGCAGGGCGGCACCTTTCGAAAAGCGTCCGGGGTTCTGCGCGTAGAAGCCGTGATACAGATCTTTGATGCCGGCGTGAAACGTCTGATCGATGGCGACGAACACTGGACGCGGTGCCCACACGAGCTCGCCGCGAGCTTCAGCGAAACTAGGTGCCCGGTGGTCGAGCAACAAGGGGCCGCCACAAAGAACTTGATGAAAGTACAGCTCGAGCAGCCGCGCGCCGCAGTCACGAGCGGGCGCCGAATCGTTCGGAAGTGCATCTTCGAGCCGCACCCTGAGTGCTGACCGGCTGAGCGTTTGACGACGTGTTGATTTGGCGTCCGCGAAGGCTGGTTTGTCGAAGTAGTTGCTACTGAGCTTGCGCGCTTCCGCGAGCACAACGGTACTCGGCACCACCTTGAAGAAAGAGGGCGAGAGCAGCTCGACGAATGGCTTCCATTCCGCGTTCTTCAAAAGCGACCAAAGCATAGGACGCTCATGGCACCAATTCTTGTTGCGGGAAACCCTAGGTCGCGCGCGCTTGCAAATAGAGAAGTGCTGGCAACGCAACGAACACGACTAGCGTTTTCACCGCAACGAATGGCAGCGCAACGCACACGAAGTAAGCCGCAACGCAGCATAAGGTTGCGAGCAACCAGCGACCGTATTGCCAACGAATCGGCAAGAAGTGATGCGAGACTAGGCCGTGCATGACGCAGAGCAAGCCGTAACCGAGCGCGGTGTTCACGGCAGCCGCGAGGACGCCGTAGGAAGGTACGAAGATCACGTTGGCTACGAGGTTGAGCACGGCGGCAAGCGTGGTGACGAACGCCACCGAGCCCATCTTCTTGGTGAACCAGGTGCCTTGCGACAGGATGAAGTAGCCGCCTTGAAACAGGGCGCCCAGCACGACGAAGGGAATGTAGTCGAGTGCCTGCGTGAGTGGACCTTTGGGCGCAAGAACCGTTAGTGCCTCCGGCGCGATAATAATGGCGCAAGTACAACCGTAGAGCATGGTCATCCAGGCCACACGCCCCGTGTCGATTACTTTTCTCGATGTGACATCACGTTCGAGCTCTTTGGTGACGAGCGGCGTGAGCGCCTGTGCAATGGCCGAACAAAGTAGAAGGCAGCCCGAATTGAACAAATAAGCCAGGCTGTAGGCGCCTAACTGTGCTGGCGTGACATAACGTTCAAGGACCAATCTATCCGAGAGCGAGAGCAACCAGCTTCCGAGCAAATGTGGCAGCAAGGGGAGCGAGAAAACGAGCATCCGTTTGAGCAATTGTTTATCGAAGGTGTTCCCGAGCCAGTCGCGCATCATGAACAAGGCAACGAGCGCGAGCACACCTTGGCTGATGGCGTTAGCCTTCAGAATACCAACGAGTCCTTGTTTGAGTCCCAGGACGAAGCCGAGAATCAGCCCGAGCTGCACTGCCACCAGTGCCAGGTTGAATGCCGCCACTTTTGCGGGTTCTTCACGCGCGGCGAACACCGTCTGCGGCAGTGCTTGAAAAACGCTGAGCCACGCCGCGATCAGCACGAGCTGGAGGTGAGGGCTGCGCTCGAGCTGCGCAAACGGGTTCACGCCGCTCACCAGGGTTAGCGCAGTGAGCACAGTAGGAACCGTGGCAAAAAATACTACGGTCGTGCTCACTAGCTTTTTGTGGTCTGCGTTTGGCTCGAACCAAAAGCGCGACAAGGCGCCGTGCAACGCAAACCCAAGGAGCAGGGTGCAAAGCGCGCCCACTGTGTTCGCTAAGCCAAGGCGTCCAAAATCCTCAGGCGCGAGCAACCGAGTGTAGAGCGGCGTCAGCACGAGGGTAAGTCCCCGCGCCGCCAGACTCGACCCAAAGTACAGCGCGCCATGTGAGAGAAACCGACGCATTCGCCGACCTAACATGGATTGGGGCCCGGTCTAACTTTCTCACCTCCCGGGGAACGCAGGCACCAACCGTGAGAGAAAGTTAGATCCCATCCCGTCCTTGTTCTATGCGTGTTCCATGCGGATTGCGGTGCTTGGGCAGGGATCGATTGGGCAGCGGCACGTGCGGGTGCTCACAGCGCGCGGTGCCGAGGTGCTAGCGGTACCGGCCCGCGCGGAGACGCGGATCGAAAACGTCGATGGCATTGTTATCGCGACCGAGACCGGACGGCACGCTGCCGACATCGAGCGGCTCAAAGGGGTGGCTCCGTTACTCGTTGAGAAACCGCTTGCCACGACGGCGGATGAAGCGGCGCGAGCCGTCGTGGGTGCGAAGGTGCATGTGGGCTGTTGTCTGCGTTTCGATGCGGCGCTGGCAGAGGTGCGGGCGCAGCTGCCAACACTGGGCCGCATTCAGAGTGTCGAAGTCGAATGTTTGAGCTGGCTCCCTGATTGGCGGCCGCAACGTGACTACAAACAGAGCTATTCAGCGCGCGAAGGTGAAGGCGGCGTCCTGCGAGATCTCATCCACGAAATCGACTACTGTCTGTGGATGTTCGGACGACCCAAGTCAGTGATGGGAAAGCTGTTCAATTCAGGTGTGCTCGGCATTCCTGTGGAAGAGAGTGCGCGTTTGCATTTGGGCTTTGGTTCTTTCACTGCGCTCGTCCATTTGAGCTTCGCGTCTAGGCGTGCGTCGCGCCAGCTCAAAGTGATTGGTGAGCACGGCGTTCTTGAATGGGATGGACTGAAGACCGTCGATCCGAACGAAAAATACGTGGAGCAAGCGAAGGCTTGGCTCAGTGTACTCAGCGGCGGCTCACCGGGCGCGCTCGCGACTGCTGAAGATGGCATCCTCGCGCTGCGCGTTTGTGATGGAGCGCGGCGATGAGCTGTCTTGCGGTGATCCCGGCGCGGGGTGGGTCAAAAGGGCTTCCTGGAAAGAATATTCGTCCGCTTGCGGGGCTGCCGCTGCTCGTTCATTCGCTGGAGTGCGCCCGCCGTGCTGCGGGGATCACGCGGGTTATCGTATCGACCGATAGCGAAGAGATTGCGGCAGTGGCCCAGGCGTACGGCGGCGAGGTGCCTTTTCTAAGACCCGCAGCGCTCGCCGGTGATGAGACGCCCATGATGCCTGTGTTGCGGCATGCGCTTCTAGAAATGGAGCGTCTCGATGCGCGGCAGTACGACACTTTGTTGCTACTGGATCCCACGAGTCCCGGACGTCTGCCGCACGAGATCGAACAAGCCATGCGCCTGCTTGCGGATGATCCCTCTGCCTCCGGTGTGATGGCGTGCTCCAAACCCACCTTCAATCCTTTTTGGGTTGGTGTCATCGAACAAAACGGTGCGCTGACGCCCGCGTTCACGGGTGCCGGTGCATACAAGCGCCGCCAGGATGTTCCCGCATTTTTTAGAATCAATGGCGCCTTGTATCTGTGGCGACGTGACCACGTTCTCACTGGCGGCGATGATTGGTCTAAAGCCCGGCATCTCCTGCTCGAGATGTCCGAAGCACGCGCCTTGTCGATCGATGATCTTTACGAATTTCAGCTTGCCGAAGCCATGATTGAAAAAGGGCTCGTGCATTTGCCTTGGATCTCAAAATGAAAACGCTCGCCGAGCTACAACGGATGGATGGACGCGCTGCAATCATTACGGGAGGCGCAGGTCATTTGGGCCGCGTTTTTACGGACGTTCTGCTGGAGTTAGGCGCCAAAGTGCTCGTTGTAGATCGTGTTGCGCCGCAGCGTGCTGACGTCGTTTCTCATGTCGATGATTTGGCGGATGTAGACAGCACGGCGCGTATCGTTGCCGCTGCCACGCAGGCATTTGGCCGTGTTGACGCGCTGGTGCATTGCGCCGCGTTTACCGGTGCCAGTCACTTGAGTGGTTGGGCGGTGCCCTTGGAGCAGCAAAGTGCGAAGACCTTCGCCGAGGCGCTCGCAGTGAATACCACGGCCGCTTTCGCTTTGGCGCAAGCGTGTGCGCCGCTGCTAGCCGCGCATCAGGGCTGCATCGTCAACGTGTCCTCCATCTACGGAGAGGTCGGGCCAGACCTGCGCTTGTACGAAGGGACGACCATGGGAAATCCCGCAGCCTACGCGGCAAGCAAAGGCGGCATTGTCGCGCTGTCTCGGTATTTGGCGACTGTGCTCGCGCCCAAAATTCGGGTGAACACGTTGAGCCCGGGTGGGATCGAACGATCGCAACCGGCTTCGTTTCAAGCGCGCTACACTGCACGTACGCCGCTCGGCCGAATGGCCACGGAAGAAGATCTCAAAGGCGCGTTTGCTTTCCTCGTGAGCGGTGCATCCGCTTATGTCACCGGGCAGAACCTCATTGTCGATGGAGGCTTCACCGCATGGTAGCCGGCGGCCCAGAGAGATGCCTCGTCATTGCGGAAGCGGGCGTCAACCACAATGGCGATCTCGCGCTCGCCGAGAAGTTGGTGGACGCGGCGGCCGACGCCGGTGCGCACGTTGTCAAATTTCAGACTTTTGATCCTGCGTCGTTATGCGCGCCAGATGCTCCTAAAGCGGCCTATCAGAAGCAGTCGAGCGAAGGCCAAAATCAGAATGAGATGCTCGCGCAGCTGGTGCTCAGCGATGACGCGCACCGAGTGCTCAAAAAAAGGGCTGAGGCGCGTGGGCTCGTCTTCATGTCGACGCCCTTTGATACGCGGTCGGCAGACATGCTCGACGAGTTGCCCGTCGGATCGTTCAAGATCGGTTCGGGCGAGCTGACGCATCACGCGCTGCTCAAACACGTTGCCGCCAAGGGAAAGCCCCTCTTCGTTTCTACCGGCATGGCAACGCTTGCCGAAGTAGAAGCCGCGATGGCCGTGCTTTCTGGCGCGCGCGTGACCTTGTTACATTGCGTGTCGTCGTACCCGGCGGACCCGAAGGATGCGAATCTGCGCGCGATGCAAACGCTGCGCAAGCGCTTTCACGTGCCGGTGGGATGGTCGGATCACACTCTGGGGATCGATGTGGCCATCGCCGCAGCAGCACTTGGCGCGGAGGTCATTGAGAAGCATCTGACGCTCGACTGCAGCATGCCTGGCCCAGACCACGCGGCCTCGCTCGAGCCAAAGGCGTTCGCAGAGATGGTACGCTCGATCGCGCGCGTCACAGCAGCGCTTGGAACGGGCGTCAAAGCACCGGCCGCATCGGAGCTCGAAGTTGCACGTGTGGCGCGGCGTAGTCTCTATTGGCGGCGATCACTCGCAGAAGGAAGCATCGTGAGTGAGCATGACTTGCTGGCCCTCCGTCCAGC
>JBIKMD010000128.1:0-7896 GCA_044359465.1 Myxococcota bacterium | reverse complement strand
ATTCGAAGTGCCAGAAGAAGAAGAAGGCCGCTGTAGAACCCAAGCCGGTAGCGACGCAGGTTGAGGCGACGCCTGCCACACCCGCGGGTGGTTGTGGTGGTTGCCAAAATGGTGGCACGCCGTGGCTTGCTGCGTTTGTTGCGCTCGCACTGCTGCGCCGCAAACTAGGTCAATCACGAATCAAACTGCAGCGATGAACGCCTGCACGTAGGCGAGGTCTAAATCGAATCTCCGAAAACGCGTGAGCTCGTTTCATTGAGCAGAACCCCCGCGTGGGTGCTAAGCTCAGAAACCATGAATGTTCTCATCGTAGACGATGATGCCGCGATCGTTCGGATGGTCGAACGCATTCTCAGCAAAGAAGGGCATCAGGTCAGCTCCGAGAGCAATGGCCGCTCTGCACTCGCGCGCGCGCATGCCCTACGTCCTGATTTGATTTTGCTCGACATCATGATGCCCGGAATTGATGGTTTGGCTGTGCTTGCTGAGATCCGCCGCACGCCGGCACTCGAGCACACGCGGATCGTCATGCTGACGGCACGGTCTCAGGGCTTGGACAAATTCACCAGTCTCAAAACCGGCGCTGACGCGTACATCATCAAACCGTTTACGGTTGAGCAGTTGTTACACGGAATCAGCCACGTGAGCTCGCTGCCGCCAGCGGGCGCTGCGAAGCCGGGCTCGTAGGCTGCGCCTCGCTGACTGGCTCGCGTTTCTTCTCGCCATCCATCGTGCTGCACAGCTCGTCGTTGAGCGCTTCGACGGTTTGCATGATTCGTTTGCCCGCCAAATGTGGGAATGCGCGGAGCACTTTCTGCGCTTGTTCTAGCGCCACTTCGCGATCACAAAAGGCCATTGCCGAATCGGCGAGTTGTTTGGCGATCATCACGATGCCGAGCGCAAACTTCTCGTCGGGTGTGGCCTCTGGATCGCGCAGCGCCGCGCGGTCATGATGGTGCAACATCACGAAGCGCGCCTCCGCCGGCAAATTCCAGGTGGAAGCAAGGGCGCGTCCAAAGTCCGAGGGATCGAGATCACAAGCGTCTTTGCAACGCGCGTACGCCTCCATGTCGTCCAGTGCGTCTTGGTAAGCGGCGCGTTCGACTTCTGGTGCGTAGGATCGCAGCGCGCTGCGGCCAAGATCGTGGAGTAGGCCCGCGACGAATAAGACGTCGCCGCCGCCGCCAAAAACCGAACGAGCGAGCTTGCACGCAGCCGTTGCCACGAGCAAACCGCGGCGCCATGCAAAACGTGTTCGCAGATCACCCGAAGGCCCAAACGCTTCGATACAGCTCGCAGCGAGCGCAATCTCTGTTGCGCGATTGAAGCCAAGCACCACCACCGCGCCAAGCAGCTCTTTGACCTCGAGCCGTCCATGATACGCTGAGTTCGATTCTCGGATCACACGTGCGCACAGTACGGGATCGTGGGCGATGAGCGATGCGAGGTCTTGTGCGCTCAAACGATCCGGATTCTGCAGCGCGGCTAGCACACGCTGGGCGACCATCGGCATCATCTTGAGCGCGTCGGTGGATTGCACCCATTGTTCAGCACGGTCCATGGGCGGAGCGCGTTCACGTTGTGTGCCAGCGAAAAGCGAGGAATTTCATCAATGCTTCTAAGGCTTGTAAGGTGACCTGGGTGGTGAACACCCTGGGTATTGCTGACTCTGTGGCTTGCGCCCCGCAGCTGAGCGGCTAAAAGAATGCCCATGAATCCACGTGGCTTCGACTTTCCGCTTGCGCCAAACGGTTGGATACAGGTGGGCTGGAGCGACGACCTCGCCAAAGGTGAGCGTCTGACGCTACGGGCGTTTGGCCGTGAGCTTGTGCTCTTTCGTGCGCAGAGTGGCGCGCTCGGTTTAGTCGATGCGTATTGTCCGCACCTCGGCGCGCATCTTGGTGTCAGTGGCTGCGTGAAGGGTGAGCGCCTGCGCTGTGACTTTCACGGTTGGGAGTTTGCAACGGGCGGCCGCTGCGAGCACATTCCGGGTGCGACTCGGATTCCCGAACGTGCCGTTGCGACGACCTACCCAGTGCATGAGGCGAATGGCCTCATTCTCGCTTGGCACGATGCGGCACGGCGAGCGCCTTGGTTCGAGGCGCCGGCGCCGCCGGAGCTCACGACTGGAGCGTGGGCAATTGTAGGTCGCCGCACGTTTTCGATTGGTACCGGTTGGCGCGAGCTTGCTGAGAATGCCGTCGACCGCGCGCATTTTCACGTGCTCCACGCGTATCCAACGCTGCCGACGCTCGAGCTTCGTACGGAAGGCCATCGTTTTTTCATGACGAGCGCGGTGCCCTGGCGGCGCCTCGGACGCACCTTCACCGTGCGCCTCGACATTGAGTCCATTGGGCCGGGAGTGACGATTACACGCGGCGAAGCGGGTGTGCGCTTCGTTGCCATTGGCTGCAGCATGCCGGTTGAGCATGACCGCATTGTTCACCGTGTGACGTTTCTGCTGCCAAAAGCAGTGCCGGCGCCGCCGCGTTGGCTGCTCGCCCGCATCATGATGCGCGCGACCATGGGCGAGCTCGTCAAGGATGTTCCGATTTGGGAATCGAAGGTGTGCCTCCCTCGTCCGGTCCTCTCTGATGCAGACGGCCCGATTGTGCGCTTTCGTACGTGGACGAAGCAGTTTACGGAGGCCTGAGCCAGGCACGCGCGTGCCAAAACGATTGTTTTCCTGCGGAGCCTGGCGCGAGGCACTATGATCCGCAGAGTGAAGCTTGCGTTCATTGGTGTTGGGCAAATCGGCGGATCTTTGCTGCTGCGTGCGCGTGAAGTGTTCGCTAGCGCGGAGCTGCGTGCCTGTGACAAGCCCGAGGCACTGCCCGCGTTGCAGCAAGCCGGCATCGCTGATGTGGTGACGTCTGATGCGCTGCAGATTGTCGCGGATGCAGACATCGTCGTGCTTGCGGCCCCGATCGACGTCTGTATCGCCATGCTGCCAACCATCCTGAAACACACGAGCGGCCTGGTGCTCGATGTTTGCAGTGTAAAGGAAGTGATACATGAGGCGGCGGGCGATAACCCGCGCTTTGTTGGCGGCCATCCCATGTTTGGTACGGAAGGGCAGGGGTTCGATGCAGCGAGCGCGCAGGCCGTGGTCGAGGCCCCTTTCATTCTCACGTCGCTGGCGCCGAGTGTGTTCGTCGATCGCGCAGAAGCCTTCGTTCGCGCGCTCGGTGCGCAGCCGCTTCACCGCACACCCAAGGAGCACGATCACGCACTCGCGCATGTGAGTCATTTGCCACAAGTCGTGGCCTCGGCGTTGGCCCTTGCCATTAGTGATGACGCGAAGAGGGTCGCACTTGGTGGCCCCGCCCTACGTGACATGACCCGTCTGGCGGCCAGTCCAAGTGAGCTATGGACGCCGTTGCTCAAGCATAATGCGGCGCATATAAAAATCGCGATCGATGCGCTCATCACCCAGCTGTCTGCCGTTCGCGATACACTGCAAGATGCCAAAGCACCCCTGACGGCTGCGCGCTCGAACAAACGCCAATGGCCGCTCGTACGTGCGGGCCGTCTTGCTGACCGCGTGGCCGAGTCACCAACTGGCGCGATGCTCAGCGAAATCCTGCGTCGACAAGCGCTGGGTGAGCAGATCGCCCCGCTGCACGTGGGTGAGCCACGTCTGCCGCTGTCAGCAGACATGCGCGCGCTGGTGGGTGAAGCCTCTGCTGCGGCGCCCATCATCTACACCCAAACCGCTGGGATGGTGCCGCTGCGTGAGCGCGTCGCGAACGGGCGCAGCATTGACGAAGTGATTGTCACTGCTGGCGCCAAACAAGCGCTGCATTTGGCACTCGCGAGTTTGGTCGCGCCCGGTGATGAAGTGCTGGTGCCGCAACCCGCGTGGGTCTCGTTCGCTGAGCTGGTGCGCCTCGCAGGGGGCAAAGCCATTGCGGTAGAAACGACAGCGGATGCGCAGCTCGATCCCTCGGCCTTCGCTGCGGCGATCACGCCTCACACGCGCGCGGTTATTCTGAACACACCCAACAATCCTACGGGTGCCGTCTACAAGCAGCACGCGCTCGATGCGGTGCTCGCAATTTGTGCGCAGCATGATTTGTGGTTGCTCTCAGATGAGCTTTATCGTTCATTCGTCTTCGAAGGCGTCCACGTCTCGCCCATCGCGCGTTATCCCTTGGCCCAGACGCGCGGCGTGTTGTTCGATGGCATTGCCAAAAGCCACGGCATGACAGGCTTGCGGATTGGTTGGGCCGTTGGGCCGCGCGCGCTGATTGCGCGCATGGTGCGTCTTGCGAGTCACGAAACGAGCTGCGCCTCTAGCGTGTCGCAACATGTGGCGCGTGCAATTCTCGACCGGTATCCGACTGGTGATCCCGCGTTGCTTGCTGCCGTGACAGCACGGCGCCAGCAACTGCTCGCGAGCCAACGCAACATGGGACCCATGCAGGGCGCGTTTTACGCATGGCTCAAAGTGGATGGTTCGTCACGTGTGGCCGCGCGTGAGCTGCTCGCGCGCGGCGTGGCGACGATGCCTGGCGCCGCATTCGGTCGTGAAGGGTATTTGCGTTTGTCTTACGCTGTAGAAGAAGCGGTGTTGACACGCGCGCTCGCGCTCCTCGGCTAACGCTTGGCTTTTGGGTCTGTCTTTTGGCAGTCCGCACACAAGCCGTAGATCTCCATCTTGTGACCACTGATCGCAAAGCCGTGCGCTTTTGCTGTCTTGTGTTGCAGCGCCTCGATCTCTTCGTTTTCGAACTCGACGATCTTGTGGCAACGCGTGCAGATCAAATGATCGTGATGGTGCTCGCCAATCGGCTCATAGAGCGCTTTGCCGTCGCCAAAGTGGCGCTCGTCAGCAAGAC
The DNA here is from genome assembly GCA_044359465.1 of Myxococcota bacterium. Taxonomy (GTDB): domain Bacteria; phylum Myxococcota; class JADLHZ01; order JADLHZ01; family JADLHZ01; genus JADLHZ01. The sequence goes on along the minus strand of JBIKMD010000128.1, from coordinate 3,055 downwards.
CGACTTCTTTGAGCAAACGCAGCGTGCGGTACACTGTCGCGTAACCCACGCTAGGATGCGAGACGCGCACACGCTTTAGCAAATCATCGATAGTGACGTGTTCTTTGAGATTGAGAAACTCGCGCACGATCGCTTCGCGCTGTGCGGTGTGTTTGACGCCGTTTGTCTCAAAGAAGCGACTCAGATTTTCGCTGACGGTGTTCACGATTGAGCGGGTTTAACTGTTCACGCGGATGAGCGCAATTGCGTGAATGTGTTGCTAGAATTTTGACGCCGCACACACCCGGGCATACGTTCGCCTACATCAACCGACAGAGACACACCAATGCGGATGGAGGCGATAAGATGAGTGACATCAAGGGGTACCGGTCGTTCACTGACTTACGACGAGAAATGCGCGGATCGGCAAGCTGGTCGAATCACATCGACGAGATCGCAGATTCGGTGGGTCGGGTGGAGACGGAAGACAAGAAGCACAACCACGCGCTCTTCGATAACTACGAAGACTTCGACGAAGACGACGAGTAAACTCGCAAACGTCTCCCTAGCCATGTTAGCCCCGGCATTCTCAACTGGAGGCAAAGAACATGGATCGCAATCTCGCCATGGAAGTCGTTCGTGTGACCGAAGCTGCCGCGCTCGCCTGCGCGCGCCTCATGGGTCGCGGCGACGCGAATGCAGCAGACCACGCAGCCGTAGAAGCCATGCGGCACGCGTTCGACAGTGTGGATATCGACGGCCGTATCGTCATTGGTGAAGGCGAGCGCGACGAAGCGCCCATGCTCTTCATTGGCGAGCTCGTGGGCGGACGCAACTCGAACAGCAAAGTCGACATTGCCGTGGACCCACTCGAAGGCACCAACCTCTGTGCCACTGGCTCCGCAAACGCCATTAGCGTTGTGGCCATTGCCGAACGAGGAAAGTTCTTGCACGCGCCAGACACCTACATGGAAAAAATTGCCTGCGGTCCGGCGGGCAAAGGTGTCATCTCACTCGATCGTTCACCCACCGAAAACCTCAAAGCGCTCGCCCGTGCTAAAGGCGCGCAGGTGCAAGACCTCACGGTCGTGATTCTGGATCGTCCGCGTCACCGCGAGATCATTGACGAGGTGCGCCGCGCCGGTGCCCGCATCAAGCTGATCACCGACGGCGACGTATCTGCGGCGATCGCTACCTGTGACGAACGTACTGGCGTCGACTTGCTCATTGGCACCGGCGGCGCGCCAGAGGGTGTGCTTGCTGCTGCCGCGCTGCGCTGCGTCGGCGGTGATATTTTTGGTCGTCTCAAATTCCGGAACGATCAAGAACGCGATCGCGCCCGCGCCATGGGCGTGACAGATCTCGACCGAATCTACACGATTGATGACATGGCCACCGGTGACGTGCTCTTCGCGGCCACTGGCGTGACCAACGGCGACTATCTAAAAGGTGTGCGCTTTCGTCCGGACGGTGCCGATACTCACTCTGTGGTCATGCGTAGCAAGTCTGGCACGGTGCGTTACATTGAGGCAGCGCACAAATTCGACCAGAAGCCGAACTACGATTCGAGCGGCGTGATCACGAGCAAGCGGTAACGGAAGGAACACCCATGGCAGGCGCATCCAAGTCGATCGAAATCAACGCTCCTATCGAGAAGGTCTACTCGGTCATTACAGATTACGAGAAGTACCCAGAGTTTCTCGATGAACAGACGGGCGCCAAGTTGCTCTCGAAAAAAGGCAACGTGGCCGAGGTCGAGTTCAAGCTCAAGGTGGTCAAAGAGATCAGCTACAAGCTGCGCCTCACCGAGCAACCAGGTGTGGGCCTGAGCTGGGTCATGATTAGCGGCGAAATGATGAAGTCGAATGACGGCGGTTGGAAATTAGAAGCGCTCGGTGCAGACAAGACTAAAGCCACCTACAGCGCAGATATTGGCCTTGGCATGCTGGTGCCAAAATCCATCGCCAACATGCTCATTGAGCAAACCCTGCCAAAGACGCTCGAAGCCTTCAAAAAGCGCTGCGAGAAGTAATCAGTCCCGGCGCATGCCGTCACAGCTTCACCTTGGCGAGCGCTGGTGTTGAGTACGCGTTGATGCGCGCTAGGCCACCAATAAGCAACTCGTCACCAATGACGATGGCCGAGTTCACCTGTGTGGAGCTTTGGCCAAAGGTAATGGCAATGAAGCCGTCGGCGTCGCCAAAACCCTCGAGCGGCGAACCAGAATCCAATGCGAGCGCCGTCAATTTTGAAGTAGAAGTGCCGTAATCGTTCATGGCGACGAGCAAGCTGTAGTTGTTTGCGGCAAAGCCGCCAATCAGCGAACCGACCGCAAGAAAGCTGACCGAACCGTTCGTTCCAAAGCTATTGTCTACATTACCGTTCGCGTCGAGCTTGGTGATGTACGACGTGGCGCCGGCCGGACCACCTACATAGATCGTCGAAGCCAGGTAGTACGCGGTGTCCGTGGCGATGATGGCGCCCGCCGACTCCGCTCCAGTGGCTGGGTCAATGTTCGCAAAGCCGTTCGTCCCGAAGGATGTATCCGCGTCACCGCTGCTGCTGGAAAACGAGGCGAGCTTGACTGAGCTTGCCCCATCGAATGCGAAGACGATGCGATTGCCACGCAGCGCAGCGCTCGAGATCTTCCCTGTCTCGGCTGCCGTGAAGCCAAAGTGTGAAAACGTCAGAACCTTGGTGGGCGAGGCTGCACCAAGCGTGAGCCACGACGCGTAGGGATGCGGATCACCGGGCGTGCCCGTGTAGCCGGAGAGTATGAGCTTGTCGCCGGAGAGTTGGACGTCCAGCACGTACTCGGTTGCGCTTGCAATCATGTCATAGTTCTTCTCTTTGGCCGCGACCTTGGTGCCGGCGGTGCTGTAGTATGACACGCGTGTGGTTGTGTTGCTGACGGTCTTCACCACGATGAGCTCGCCAGCACTGTAAAACACGGCGTGGGCCTTTTCATTCGCTTCCAAAACATTGAGCGACTCAGTGCCCGAAAACGTCACCGGTGTGCCGTTGGCCGCAAAACCAATCACAGTTCCTTTGGAGGTCAGTGCATAGGTGATTTGCG
>JBIKMD010000127.1:0-7915 GCA_044359465.1 Myxococcota bacterium | reverse complement strand
AATCCCTCGAGTGGTCCGGTTCCCTACTAATCGGCGATACGCGGCAGTGCACCCGGCTTGGCGACCAGCAGCTTCTCGCGCAGGCGCTGCGCAATCTCGTCAACATCGGCGTCCGCGCGCCGCACATACGTGGCAGTCTTTCGCAGAAAAGACGAATCAAAAATTTGCAGCGCGACTTTGTCCAAACCGGTGCACGCCCAGGTCAACGCCAAATCAGCGCCGTGCAAACGCGCAAGCTCGCCCAACGAACGACCAGACTGAACGAGGCGCTCACCCACAAAACGCGCGTAAGCATGCGCTTCGATCGACAACGAAGAATAACGAACGGCCGTATCTTCGAGGAAACGCGCGAGCACGAGCTCCACCTTAGCGCGTTGTGACTCACCAAGCGGTGTGCCCAGCCCTCGCGCAAACTCGCTCGCTAAGCTCAACTGCGCCTCATCCTACGGCGTTCTCGCGGCGGTATTCATCTAGGTCGGCTGGAGTAAACAGCTTGGGATCAAGCCTCGCCACCAGCGCCTCGCCATGGGTAGGAAAGAAAGCCATTCGCAACACGGCCGTGCGAGCCGCTTCGGACTTCAGCGTGGCGGGCTCGGCGGCCGCGAGCGCCTGGAGCCCATGCACTAACGCCTCGCGCTCACTTGGAGACGACCCATCGCATAACGCCACGCAAAAACCGACGAGCTGTGCGGCAGCAGCACCAGCGAGCGCTTTGGCCAGCATGCCCGGCTCTTTCAGCGCAGTTCGTAACTCGGCCCGAAACACCGTCGAATCCAGACGACCGCTCAAAACAGCAGCGTTCACTAACTGAGACGGACTCCCGCTCGCGATACGTTTTGCCTCAGCGCTAGCCGCAGCTCGCGGATCAAAAGCGCCGGAGACTGCGCTCGCCGCAGTCGGGACAGGGGGCATGTCGAGTGGTGCACGGCCCGCCACGAGCGGCGCCGCTTGCGTTTGTTCTTGCTGCTCAACCTCTTGGATGAGCGCCCGAAAACTAGATTCAATTCTTGGAGTCACGTCTTACCTCAGCCTACCCGGAAAGACGCTTTGATGTGACAGATTTCGCGCGGAAACTTAGAACGCGACGCCGGCAGTCCAATCTTTCTCCATTTGAACGAGCATCTTCGTGGTGAATGCGGCGTCACCCACAAAACCCACTTCGCGGTTCAAATTGATGGACGTTTGCGTCAGATTATTCGAGCCCACATACACCTTGTCATCCGCGACGATGATCTTGGTGTGCAAATACGGCGTCGGCAAATAGCGCACTTCGATGCCTTGGTTCTTGAGCCAATCCGCATCACCGGCGTCACCCTCTTTATCGGCAGGATCTGCCATCAGAACGCGCACTTTGATGCCCGCGCGATGCAGACCAATCAAGCGATAGACAAAAGGATTATCATCCACGGATTGGACGCTGACGAACACTTCGGTCTTGGCATTCGCGACAAGGCCTTCGAGCTTGACGCGCGCATTGTCTGGCGAAACGACGAGCGGGCTATCTGCAGAAACCGTAGTGGTTTGGCCTTCGAAGTCAGAAGCGAACACGTCTTCCAAGTCCGCAAGCACACCGTCGTCTTTGACCCGCGTCACAACCTCTCGGTTCGACGAGAAGCTCGAATCCGTGAAGTTGCAGGTCATGATCATCGCGTAGTCGTCGATGAGCAGATATTTGGCGTGGTGGAACCGGAAGCCGGAAGCCACCTTGACTGGTACACCAGCGGCCTTGAACGCCGTGATGTGCGCCTTGTTTTGGTTTGTCGTTTGGAACGAGTCATCGATGATGATTTTCACGTCGACGCCGCGCTTATAGGCATCGATGAATGCCGTACGAATCGACGAGTCCGTGATCAGATAGAAACCCGCATGCACCTGCGTTTTGGCTTCGCGCAATGCATTCAGGATGATCGCCTTACGACTGTTTTCGGGGAGCACGGTCGAGGTGATGGTTGAATCTGCGATGGTAGATGGCGACGGCGGCGGCGCTTCTGTGTCGTCCGGTGGGACGAAGGTCTCAGGCGTGCCGTCACCATCTTCTGACGGAGGCGCTTCGCCGTCTTGCGACTGCGTCTTAATGGGCGTCGGAACGCCCGTTTGCTGCTCGATGACTTCAACGTCGCAAGCGACGAGCATCAAGCTCAGGAGGAAAAGTCGATCTATACGCACGCGCATCTCCTCGCCCGGCACCCAAACCAAGCGGGGGGCGCCTAACACGAGGGTGAGGAATTGTCTTTCGAAATCGTCAGCCGCCCGTTCCCATGCGCAAACGCTTGCGGAGCGCAAAGTGCGTCTCTGAGAGCTGAAAGGCTGCTGCCGCTCTAAACCCCGGTATTTTCAAGAAAAATCGTTGTGCTTCTGCGGCGTTCGCAAAGGCGAGGGGCATGGGCATCTGCGCCTGCTTACAGATGCCTCGGGCTACCGTCTCGAAGTCCCCCGTGAGGGTGAGGGCTGCATGAATCTCACTTCGATCAAGTCCGGCCAAGAACCGTGTTGGGTCGAAGCTGCGAAGGTCGGTAGCGAAGGTTTTGGCCGCACCTTCCATGGCTTTTTTTGCCTTGCGCGATAGGGCGCCACGAATCGGCTTCACCATCGCAAGCGCGCGTTCACTTGGCTCGAACCCAGTGAACACGGCGTAGGCCGCGGCCTCAAGGAAGAAGCGCAAATCGGCGGGCGGATACCGGCGCGCGATCATATGCCCGCGTTTGAGCGCCACCAGCGCTCTCGCGAGGAGGTATCGCTGCTCGCGCGGCTGCACACGCTGCATGAGCTCGCGTGACGCAATCAGCACGCTGCCCATGTCTGCTTCGACGGTTCCGGCGTCTGCGCTCGTCACAACAACAGTTAGTTCGGGAGCGCCTATGACCAAGCCGAGCGAATCAACGAGCGTGCGGAGGGGGTCAGGAGATTTAGGACCGAGTTTGTCCACGCGTTCGAGCGCCTGCCAGCGCGGGGGATAAATGTCGGCGAGCTCGGTGGCAACCGCGGCAAGTAGGTCACCAGCACCGCAGTTCGCGTCGTCATCGAGCACACTCCGACGAAACACGTCGTCTGGCAGTGTTTGATCTGTCGACATCGCGATGCGGTCTTTGTTCTGCAAAAAAAACGCAGTCTCTTCGGGATCTGCGGCGTGCAAAAAGACGAGCAGCTCGGCAAAACAGAATGCTTTGTCGTTTTCGCCCAACTGCGAATACAAACGGCAGAGCGCGCGCAGCGAGGTGATCCGAAAGGGATCGCGCTCGATCAACGAGCGAAAGAGCGCGATGGCCTCGGTGGCCGCGTCTGGATTCATGGACAGGTAGAGCGCTTGTTTCTCGCGCAGGCTTGCTTCGTCTGGCTCTAGCGCGATCGCGTGTTTGAGCTGCACGGCAGCGCCGCTGAAATCGCTGAGGCGTTCGGCATGCACGGCGGCAATGCGCTGATGCAGCGCACTCCTCGCTTTTGCATTCTCACTCGGCACGAGCTCGACCTGTGCTCGGAGTAGCTCAAGGACGCGGTTGAAGTTGCCACTGTGCTCGTAGAGTGTGACCAACTGATCAATGGCGCCGCTATGGCCTGGGATGAGGTTCAGCGCAGCTTCATAGGCTGCGATAGCGGAGGCCTCGTCGCCGAGCAGACGCAAGCTGACAGCGCCGAGCTGGCACAAACGTTCGCACTTGGTCTCGACGTCATCGGTCAGCGCAATCACGCGCGCCAGCGCACTCTTGGCGGCTGCGCCGTCGCCCACGTGCGTGAGCACCAGCACTGCGATGTCGAGCGTCTGTGGGTCGAGGGGATTCGCAGCAAACGCAGCTCTCACATGTTCCGCCGCGCGGTTTGTGTCTTTTAGCTTCTGGCTATGAATCTCGGCCAGCTTCACGTGCACGGCGGCCGCCTGCTCACCCGAAATCTGCGCGCTGAGCGCACGCGTGTAGTGTTCAATTGCGGCAGCGTAGTCGCCACTCTTGTTTGCCACTTCAGCGAGCGCTGCATGGGTGTCCACACGCGATGGTTCGATCGCAAGCGCTGCTTCGTAACACCGGCGCGCATCGTCTAGACGATTGAGCTTGGCAAAGTAGACCGAGCCGGCTTCAACCAAAAACTCACCACGTTCGCCCCTGCGGGCTTCGAACAAGCGCGCGAGCTCGTCCCAAGCACCGAGCGCGGAGAGCAACTCAGTGAGGGCGAAAAAGGGAGGCAGCGCGGAAGGATCGCGTCGCAGCGCCTCTTCGAAGCTCGCACGCGCACGCTTCGTGTCGTTCAGCTTGCGCCATGACACGGTCCCCACATCCGTGAGCAGGCGAACAGCACGGCGCGCATCTGCCACGCGGCCTTCTTGTTCGGTCGCCCGGAGAAAGGCTTCCCAGTTCTCGGTTTTGTCGTAGGCACGACGCAAAACCCGTAGCGCGGTGATGTCTCGTGCGTCTGAGCTCAGCAGCGCTTCGAGCGACGGAATCAAGACTGCGATCTCGCCGCCAGATTCAAGCAGCAGCTCAGCGCGCTCGAGCACCATCGTGCGCGCCACGGCAGCGGGCGCGCCGCGCGACAAGCGCTCATACACCACAGCCAGACCAGCGATGTCTTTGGCGAGGTGAAGCTGTTTCTCTAACGCTCTCAGCGCAACGGCATTGGTGGGGTCGATCTCGAGCACTGCGCGGTAGTGCGCCTCGGAAGATTGTGCCGGAGACAGCGATTCTTTCACCGCTGCCGCATGGAGGTGGTACGCCACGCTCACACGCGAGTCTTTGCTGAGCTGCGCTAGACGCGTGAGCACGCCGGCCACTTTTTCCAGATCTTGGCGGGCCAAATAGAGTCGCTCCAGATGCAGCAAGGTCGTGACATCGTTTGGAGCCATCTCTAGCGCCAATTCGTAAGCCGCCGTTGCCAAACTCTGGTCACCAACGTTCGCCCAGGCGATACCGCCCAGAAGCAACGCGGTTTCCAACTTCGCCGGGGAGGATTCCATGTTTCGGAGGCGCGTCTGCAACAGCGCACACATGCGGTCATAGTCGCCGAGCTCTTCGAGCAAACGTAATTGCGCGGTGAGCGCTGGCACGAACTCCACGTTGGCTGCGAGCGCCGCAACGTACAGCTCCAGAGCAGCCTCGCGATCGTTCAATCGGTCTTCTTGCAGCTCACCCGCTTCATACAAACGCGCTGCCTTATGGACGCTATCGTTTGACGCAGCAGCCTCGCGCTCGAGCATGGCAATGAGCCGTTGCCACAAGCCCCGCGCTCGAAAGAGCTGGCTGAGTGCCGCAATCGCCTGGCGATGCGCCGGAACAAACGCGAGCACGTGCTCGAAGCTTTCAATGGCCGCATCCTCGTTGAGCAACTTGTCTTTTTGTAGCTCCCCTATCTTGTAGTGCAGCGCAGCGGCCTGGGCGGAGGACTTGGTGACGTCTAACTCCTGCCGGTACATGTGGCAGAGCTCCACCCAGCGGCCCTTTTGGAGATACAGGCGACCAAGACTTCGCAGCGCCGGCACGTAGCTCGGCGCTATCTCTAGCACCTGTTTGTAACAACCTATCGCGCGCTGCTTGTCGTTTAAACGTTCTTCGCAAAGCTCACCGTTGCGTTGCAGCAGATCGATCACTTGTTTGACGTCGCCTGTGAGCGCCGCTTCTCTCTCATTCATTTTGATCAGATCGTCATAGCGCTCCGTACGCGCGTACAATGCGGCTAGCGCACGAATGGTCGGCACGTGGGCTGGGTCCAATTGCAGAATGCGGAGATAGGCTTCACTGGCGAGCGCAGGCGCATTGAGCTTGTCGTCGTAAACGCGCGCGATTTCGGCAAGCAGCGTTTTCTGCTGCTCCGCATCTGTGGTTGCAAGCACCTCAGCTTCGTAAAGCTCGATGAGTTCCTGGTGACGGTCGGCACGTTGCAACAAGCGCGTGAGTGCCTTGAAGGCAGGCATGTAGCCGGGTTCGAGATCTAGAATCTGGTGATGAATCGCAACCGCGCGCTCCAGATCACCAAGGCGTAGCTCTAGCACTTCGGCGAGCTTGTAGAGCTTGGTGACCTTCGTTTTGGGCTCTGGCGTCGCCAAAATTTCGCCATCATACATGGCAGCGAGGTCCACCCAGCGTTGGCGCTTGGAATAAAGCTTTCCGAGCGCTTGCAACGCAGGGAGAAAGGTCGGGCGAATGGCGATCACCTGTTCGTAGCGTTCAATCGCCGAATCTTCTGCGCCAAGCTTCTCCTCCTGAATTTGACCCACGCGGTACAAACGCTGCGCGCGCTCCTCGGCAACATCCGTAGCGCTCGCTTGTTTGAGGAGTAGCTCGATCAGCTCGTCATGTCGTTCAGCGCTTTCGAGCGAACGTTCGAGCTCAGCGAGCGCGAGCGGGTGATCAGGCACTTTCGCGATTGCTGCTTGCAGCTCAACGAGCGCTCGCGCGTCTTCGCCAAGCTGCTCGCGAAAGATGCGCGCCGCCAAATAGTGGGCCGTGGCAGCGGCTTGCGGATCGTCAGTCTTTTGCGCGGAAAACGAATGAAATTTGGCCAGCGCGTCGTAGTTTTTGGCGTTCTTCAGCTCGCGCGCTACCGCGGCACGAGCGTGGACGTCCCGAGGGTCACGTTCAAGCACCGCGCGCTGATGCGCAACTGCCACTTCTGGATGGCTCAGCTTAGGACCAGCCAGCTCGGCGAGCCGCCTGTGTAGCTCAGCGCGAAACGGTGGATCCCGCACCTCCGCCGCAAAAGCATCGAGCACCTCGTAGGCCGCTAGATCCTCTCCGTGTGACAGAAGGTGCTGATACAACGCGCGTTCATGCACGAGCGAGCGCGGCTGTGCTTTTCGCGCGGCCTCGAGCGCAGCGCGCGCTTTTTTTGGGTCGTTCAGTTTGAATTCTTGAACACGGGCGAGCTCAGCAAAAATTGCCGCGCGCGCTTCCAGATCTTCGGTCACCCGCGCTTCGGCGTCGAGCAACTCAGCAACGAGTGCCCAATTGCCGAGCTCCGTGTGCAGGCGCCTGCCCGCGAGGATCGCAGGAACATGCTGCGGATCACAAACCAGGGCGTGCGCGTAGCAGGCCGCCGCCCGTTCGGGTTGGCTCAAGTGTTCTTCGTAGATCCGTCCTTGCGAGAGCAGCAGCGGGGCCGCACGCTTGTCACCGCCAAGCGCGGCAATATCGCGCTCATAAGCATCGACCATGTCGCGAGGCGCGTCAGAAGCAGAGAGGAGGCCCTCCGTATCGTCGGCGACGAGATCGCGGAGGTCCGATAACACTCAGCGCGCTCCGCTGGTTACGGCTGCCCCGTCACTACCCGCTCGCGGGAGCATGGCTACTTGATGCCTTTTTCCAACATAGGCAGCGGCGCCTCGGGGACCTGCGGACGCGGTGTTTTGGTTCGCAGGTAAGTGACCGATTCGTCTTCCGCTGTTTTGTCCGTCGGCGCCACGTCGAGCAGTTTGCTGTGCGTCTCGATCACTTGGCGAATGCCCGCTACGAGCTGCACACGCTCGCGTTTCAGCTCGCTGATCTCCTCGAGAATCTGCAGCAAACGACCATGCGCCGAATGAATGATGCGTTCGGCTTTCATCTCCGCTTCGGCGATGATTAGGTCCGCTTCCTTTTTTGCTTGAAGCTTCATGTCTTCGGACATGCGCTGTGCGGTGATCAGCGCCTCTTTCAGCGTCTCTTCACCCTCGCGAAAGCGGAACAAATCGTCGTCTTGTTTTCCAAGACGCTCACGCATCTGCCCTACTTCAGTGAGCAAACCTTCGACTTCACGGCTCACGAACTCGAGGAAGGCGTGCACTTCCTTTTGGTTGTACCCAGACAATCCGCGGGGAAAACGTTGCTGCTGAATATCGAGTGGCGTGAGTTTCATGCATGCTCCTTCGGGCTACGCGGGTGAGCGGCAGCTGCCGCACTGGCCAAGTCTGCGGCTCTAGCGGCCGCGGCCACCGCTGCATCACTGAACGCAGCGT
>JBIKMD010000126.1:0-7935 GCA_044359465.1 Myxococcota bacterium | reverse complement strand
AGCACAGTCGCATCTTGAGCTTCGCTTTTGCCGCGCTCGCGCTGACGTATCTCGTGCGTTATTTTGCCGCCGCCAAAGATCCGCTGTCTGCGCTTAGCTTCAATACCGTCAATTTGATCTTTCTGACGGCCGGTGTGCTTCTGCACGGGACGCCGCATCGGCTGATGCGTGCTGTGAAAGAAGCAACGCCAGGAATTTGGGCCCTGGTTCTGCAGTATCCATTTTATGCTGGGATCGCAGCGCTCATTTCAAAGACCAAGATGAACGCCGCGATTGCCGGGTGGTTCGTCTCGCTGTCATCGGCCAAGACCTTCCCGGCGTTGATCGCGGTTTACTCGGCGGTGCTCGGCATGTTCGTGCCAAGTGGCGGCAGCAAATGGGTCATCGAAGCGCCTTATGTCATCCAAGCTGCACATGACCTGAAAGTGCACGTGGGTTGGATGGTTGCTGTGTATGACCTCGGTGAGGCGCTTGCCAACTTGGTGCAGCCGTTTTGGATGTTACCAGTCCTAGGCTTGCTGGGGCTTCGCGCGCGCGACGTGATGGGCTACACCTTTCTCGTGTTCCTCGTGCTCGCTCCGGTGGTGTTGTTGCTGGTGACTGTGTTGCCCCTGACGCTTGGGTATCCATTTTAATGATCGGCGCGATTCTCGTCTTCTCCACGACTTTGACCGGCACCCTGCTGATTCCGGCGGTGCGCGCCTTTTTTGCGTTTGCACATGGTGGCGATGAAGTGGGGATGCACGCTTTCATGAGCGCCAACATGCTCGGCGCTGCCATGGGGGCTCCTTTCGTGGCTGCGTTTGCCGATCGCCACGGACGCCGTGCTCGGCTTGCGACGTTATTGTTGCTCATCGACGGCGGCGCCATGAGCGTCGCCGCGGTGGCGTCTCCGCTCTGGCTCGTGCTGGCCGCGCGCTTCGTTCAAGGCGCAGCGTCCGTTGGAGCTTTGTCTATTGTCATGGGATCGCTGCGTGGAACCGGTAAAGCCATGGGCGTTGCTAGCGCAGCCGTGGTTGCTGCGATTGCGTGCGGTGCGCCGTTCGGGACCTTGTTCGTCAAGCTCGATCCGCGTGCCGCATTGTGGGCGAGCGCTGCATTGTCTTTTGCGTCGGCGCTTCTTGCGCACAAAATCAGCGATGGTGCGCGTGCGCCTAAGCTCCCACTATGGACGCAGCTCGGTCGTGACAGTCGCATCGAGTTGCTGCTCGTCACGATCTTCGTTGCGCTCGAGCGTTTCGCTGTGGGAAGTTTTGTGGTGACGTTTTCGCTCTACGCGCATTCGGCCTTAGGAAAAACCGATGCGCAAGTAGGCATGCTTTTCACTTCGTTCTTGCTGCCTTTCGCGCTTGGCAGCCTTGGTGTTGGGGCGATTGTTTCGCGCGGTGTGAGCCGTGTGGGGCTCCTGCTCGGTGGTGGTTTGATCTACGGCGTGTGCGTCGCACTGTTCGGGCAAACTGATGGTGCGCTTCTTTGGGGCGTCATGATCTGCGCGGGCATTGCATCGGCTGCGATTTATGCGCCGTCGCTGTCGGTCGCAGCGAGTGCCGTACCTGATGCACTACGTTCCACGGCTATGGGGCTCGTCAACGCCGGTGGCACACTCGGCATGTTGCTCGGCACGGCCACTGCGGGAATTGTCTCCGTACAACTGGTAAAGACTGGGATGAACGCCGACGAAGCGCGCAGGCTTGTGTTCGTTGGTGTGGGGTGTTTCGTCGCTGCGGCATTCGCTGCGGGAGGCTTGCCGCTGCTCATTGCCGCGCGATCATCGAATCGCAATCGGGAAAGCCGGTAATCACGGCGAACTTCATTTTCCACTGGCTGCCATCGGCAATGCCTTCCCACTTTGGTTGCGCGAAGTCGCAGCTCGACGATTTGCCTTCGTCCGTGCGCACGAGGATCTCATACTTTTCACCTCTACTTCCTTCTCGTTCACACCCCATACACGATCCCGTCCTGCTCAAGGTGACCACCGGCCAAGTGGGCGTTTGCGTGAGCGATGCTCCCTGCGCTGTGGCCGTGCGATGGTATTGCCACCGGTCTACGGTGTAGCTGCACTTGTCGGAATAAACCGGTTCGTCGCGATACTTTGTTCTGCATTCCTCCTTTTCGCTGAAGGTGCCGTCACCGTTGTCCTTGCGGCGCGTTGAGCAAGTTTGACCATCGGCGACCTTCTTGTGTGAACGCACTTCGCTGTGACGGCTGACGCGGTAAGCGTCACTTGGCATGGATTCGCACCAGGCCGAATCACTCTTCGGACCGAATTTCTCGATCGCGATGCTGCGCTCCCAGCGATGGCCCGTTACGGTGACGCCAGCTTCTTTTTTCCAGGTTGCTGCGACGATGATGAAGGCGACCAGCGCCAAGACTAGTGCGCTCACGCCATGAGGAATGAGCTTGAATCGCTTCTTGCGAGCGGCCTTGGTGGGCGGCTGACCAGACGCAGCCTGCTTCTTTGCTTCGCGCTCACGCTTCGCGTCTTTGGCGGTCTCGCCTTGAAAGCTCGTTCCTTCGCCGCGCACTTGGTCGTCGCGCGTGGTTGCGTCTTTGGCTTTCTCTAGATCCGAGCCGCATGCGACGCAGTGTTTCGCAACACGGCTGTTCGGCACACCGCACGCGCGACACACGAGATCTGTACCGACGAAGACATGATCTTCGACGGCGACTTTTTCAGCATCGGACGGGAAGTAACGCCAGCTCGGATCCTGCGCGGCACCGCAGTTCGGACAAAAGCGGTGGGTTTTCCCTAGGAGCTTCTTCGTGTCGCAGCTGCGACAATCCCAAAGCATCTCGTACGTGTTGGCCATGCGCAAAGTTTAGCGCGTAGCCTGCGCGAAACCAGTGTTATGCTGTGCGCATCACGCCTGGTCGAGGGCGCCGCGGAGGCGCTTTTGAATCGATTCCTGCGCGCGTTTCGCGTCTATCCCTGCCGCTTTTGCAAGGAAGCCCAGCTTGATTTCTACTTTCACCTCACTTCCGGTGATTGAGATGGTGCCGGAGGCGCCAGTGCCTTTGAGCTCGGCGTTCACGCCAGTCCAATGCGCCTTGAGTCGCCACTTCTCCATTTGATCTTCGAAGCTTTGGACTCGGCGTTTAGCCTCTTCTGGCGTATGCGTGTGTTTCTCAACGATATGAATGTCTGCCATGCCCGATCTGTAGCGCGAGCGCTGGCTGTCTGCTAGCGCAGAACCATGTCCGTCCCCGCGAACAACTTCAAAGTCGTCATCGCCGCTCTCGCCGGCAATCTGCTCATCGCCATCTCCAAGTTCATCGCTGCGTTCATCAGCGGCAGTGCCGGTACGCTGGCGGAAGCCGTGCACAGCGTTGCAGACACCGGCAACCAAGCTTTGCTCTTGCTTGGTATGAAGCTCGGTGAACGCGCGCCCACGGAGGAACATCCGTTTGGTCGCGCGGCCGAGAAATATTTTTGGCCCTTCATCGTAGCGATTCTGCTGTTTTCGGTGGGCGGTGCCTTTGCCACCTACGAAGGTGTGCACACGCTGCTCCAAGTGCACGCTGGCACGCACGAGCACGGCGGGAGCAAACTGTGGAGCTACATCGTGCTCGGCGCCTCGTTCCTGTTCGAATCCTATTCGTTCAGTGTGGCGTTTGGGGAATTTCGAAAAACCAAAGGCGACAAGAGCACGCTGCGCACCATGGTGCTCGCCAAAGATCCCACCATCCCAGTGGTGTTGATGGAAGACTCGGCCGCGCTCATCGGCTTGTTCATCGCGCTGGTAGGCCTTGGCCTCAGTGACCTGACAGGTTGGGCAGGGTGGGATGGTGTGGCCTCGCTGTCGATCGGTTTGCTTTTGTGCGGCGTTGCGTACTTTCTCGCGCGGGAAACGCACAGCCTCCTCGTAGGTGAGAGCGCGACGCCTGAGAATCGTCAACGCGTCAAAGCACTCGCACTCACAGTGGATGGCGTGGTTGGCGTCAGACAATTGCTGTCCATGCACCGCGGCCCAGAAGAAGTGCTGCTCGCAATGAAAGTGCACTTCACGGCCGGGATGCCGCTCGAGAAGATCGAAGAAACGATCAACAACATTGAGCGTACCATTCGCGCCGAGCTTCCTGAGATGCGCTACATTTTCATAGAGCCCGACTCCACCTACGACGCGCCAAAAGACGAACGCTCCGTACCTGCCTGAGCGTACGAGCGGCGTGAGCGTTCGCCCCTGTTGCAGGCGTTCGTCATCCATTGACACTGCCCGCGTTGATCTGGTCAGCAGCACACTTGTCTACACGCACCGACAAACTCCACATCGAAGGCGCCTACAGAGAAGGTGCGTTCGTTTTTGTGTACGGTTGGTATGTTGGAGAGGGCGAGCTGCACTTGCTCGCCGACCGCGAGCTCCAAGCCGCCACGGTCGTGAGACGCAGCCGACCAGATGTTGTCGAAGTGCTCGCGCTCTCACCGCTCGCGCGGCCCGGGTTCGTGCTGACAGCGGAAGTGAAACAAACAGCGCAGCAGCTCTCGCTCTCCTGGGGAGGACCAGACGATCGTAACACAACGCCAGTCTCTGCCACTTGGCTTCAAAGCCAAGGGGCACCAAAAGCGGCGCCAACACAGCCTGTGATGGCGCGCTTCCCTTTTGGCTCGGCTTTGTGGCGAGCCATGGTTGCGAATCTTCCAGTGGTGTCCGCGCCGCCCGGAGCCGCTGGCTGGCTAGATGGTGTCCACGTGTACGATCTCGGGGGGAACGGCTTTGCGCACGGCTGGGTGACCGCGCCGCAAGACTGCGAAGTGTGGTTGGAGACAGCGGCGGGCGATGTGCACTCGCTGCACCATGCGTATCGGAATTTTCGCGACGATACGTACGAGTTTCTTGGCGCTACAGTCGCTGCCGCGGATGCACAGTTCTTGATGCGGTGCTCGGGCTTGCAGGCTGAGACGGAGGTGCAGCTCAAGTTGCGTTCTCATGCTGGCATTAGTGTGCTCAGCCAAACGACATGCACAGCATTGCAAGACGATCCCGTGGCCGTCGCGCGCAAGCTGTTCGCAGTCGAAACGCCAATCACGGCATTTTCTAGTCGTGTTTGTGCGATTGATCGCACGATCCTCGAGCCGCTGATCGCTGCGCGCAAAAAGCGCATGGCTGCGCTTCCGCATCAGGTCGAGCAACTTGGTGAGGCTCCACGCAACCCTCAGGTGTCGCTGATCATACCGCTCTACCGCCGCACGGACATGGTTGAGCATCAGCTTCTCGAGTTTGCACGCGATCCCTGGCTCACCGCCAATGCCGAGATTATCTATGTGGTGGACGATCCCCAAATCGTCATGCGTGTCTCGCTTCAAGCGCACGTGTGGCACTCGCTGCATGGTGTGCCCTTGCGCTGGGTTTATGGCGGCGCAAACCGAGGATTCGCCGGCGCCAACAACCTTGGTGCGCACTACGCTCGGGCTCAGCACCTGGTCTTTCTCAACAGCGATGTGTTTCCGCAGGAACCTGGTTGGCTCGAAGCGTTGCTCTTTGTCCTTACAAGCCGTCCAGACGTAGGCGCCGTGGCTCCGCGACTGCTGTTTGCGGATGGATCGCTGCAACACGCCGGTATGGCCTTTGCCGACTCCCCACAGTTTGGGGTGTGGCTCAACATGCATCCTCGTCTAGGGCTTGATCCGAGGCTCGATGATACGCGCGAGCTGACGCTGGTCGACGCTGTGACTGGAGCCTGCCTTGCGATGCGTCGCGCCGACTTTGAGCGGGTAGGCGGCTGGGATGAGCGCTATCTGATAGGTGACTTCGAGGATTCCGATTTGTGCTTGAAGCTCCTCGCTCAGGGGCTGCGGGCCGCGTACCTACCAACCGTGCAACTGACGCACCTCGAGCGGCAAACGGTGGCTCAGGTGAGTGGCAAGGCGTTTCGACAATTGGTGACGCTGTACAACGCCGCCATACACAAAACCCGGTGGGACGAAGTCATTCGTAAGCTAGTGGCAACTTCAGCCGCAAAGGTGGGAACGTGATGTCGCCGCGTATTCTCACCATGGCACATGGCCACCCCGACTTTCGCATAGGCGGGGGCGAGCTCGCGGCTTATCAGCTCTTTCACGCGTACAAGGCGAGCAAGCAGGTGCTTGACGCCTGGTTTCTTGCGCACGCCGCTCACGGTAACGAAGTGAGCGGTTCCATTCGAGTGAGGCGCGCGGGTGAGTATCTTTGGGACCAACGGCACATCGACTTCATGATGATGAAGGCAGTGCATCAGGCGCCACTCGAAAGCCCGTTCGGCGAGCTCGTGCGCGATCTCCGACCAACCATTGTCCATGCGCATCACTATATTCATCTGGGTTTGGATTACTTGGCGATGCTCAAACGCATCGACCCCCGCATCGCCATTTTTCTAACACTGCACGAGTACATGGCGATCTGTCGGAACGATGGTCAGATGATCAAGACCAAAACGCAGCAGCTCTGCCAGCGCGAAAGTGCGCAGGAGTGCCAACGTTGTTTCCCAGATCATTCGGTTGAGGACTTTTGGCTGCGCAAGCATCTGTTTCAAGGCTTCTTCCGCTTCGTCGACGGTTTCATCGCGCCATCTGAATTCTTGCGGCAACGCTACATCGACTGGGGCTTGCCTGCCGATCGTATTGTGGTGATTGAAAATGGCCAAGCCGAGGCTGCACCCATGGCACCGCGCCCACTGATCGGTGCGCAGGGGCGTCACCACTTCGGATTCTTTGGCCAGGTGACGCCGTACAAGGGTTTAGATTTGATACTGGAGGCCTTGCTTGCGATGCCCGTCGAGCAGCGCAAGCAGATCGTGGTCGAGTTGCACTGCGTCAACTTTGAAACGCAGGCTAGCGCGTTCGTCGAAAAGCTCGAGCGCTTGCTCGCGCCGCTCAAAGAAGAAGGCGTCGTGCGTTGGATGGGGCCCTATTCGCGAGAACAGCTTGGCGCGCGCATGGCCGGTGTGGACTGGGTGCTCGTGCCGTCCATCTGGTGGGAAAATTCACCCATGGTCATTCAAGAAGCCTTCACTTTTGGGCGCCCGGTCATCTGTTCGGATATCGGTGGGATGCGCGAAAAAGTTCGTCCCGGCGTTGACGGATTGCACGTTGCGGTGGGCTCTGCGTCTGCGTGGGGAGAGACACTCACCAAGGTGGTCTCTGATGCTGCGCTTTGGGATTCACTCCGGGCGGGCATCGTCAAACCGCTTTCTGTTGACGCGTGTGCGCAGCGACACTTGCAAGTGTTTGAAGCGCTCAGGCGGAGCCCGCGTTAGCGAGGTCCGCACCACGGATCAATGTGGTTGCGAATGTTCTTGGCCTCACTCATGAACTCGGTGTTGCGAACGAGAACGGGCTTGTGATTTTTGGTGTCCTCAGCGCGACCGAACAAGGTGAGCGCGTCGATGTCATCAGTGCCCCAGACAATGATTTCTTGGATCAACACCTGACCCGCAACGGCAACGATCGCATCGTGGACCGAGGTGTAAGACACGGACTCAGCTCGATTGTGGGGGTTCTCTGCTGGGCGCGGGCGCTCTTTCCAATTGGAGTGGTGGATCAGCGCCACGCCGTTCGGCGCGAGCTTACGAACAATCTGGCGCGCGTATTGCTCGAGTACATCCAGCTCTGCATGCACTAACGAGTCGAAAGAGAAAACGAAGTCGCACGAGCCGTCTTCGACCATGTCTAAGGAAACGCCGTCGTTCGTGTGAAACGACGCATGGGTGGCGGCAGCGAACTCTTTGCTGCAGAAATCAACGCAGCTCGCCGACAGGTCCACGCCTTGGTACTGCGTGCACGCACCAATGAGAAAACGCGTCCATCGACCGAATCCCGGCGCGATCTCCAAAATGCGTCGCGCGGGCAGGTACCGATGAATGCGCGGCAAGATGGCTCCAAACCACTGCGCTTCGCTGCTGCCCCAGCTGTGGCTCCATTCTTCGCCCCGTTGCGACCAATTATAGGCAGAATCCCAGGTC
>JBIKMD010000125.1:0-7941 GCA_044359465.1 Myxococcota bacterium | reverse complement strand
TCGAACTGCGGGCCGAACGATATGAACGCATTCGGAGTCACCACAGCCGGTTCTGAGCGGGCAATTTTGGCTACGGGCCGAGCGGCACCAGCCTCGAACCAATCGGCCTCGACCTGGGTCAGTCCCAACCCCTCGTGTGTTGGGTTTGTGAGCGTAGGCTCAAAGCTCGGCTGAATACCGAGGGCATGGGATCGGCGGACACTTGTCACGTTGCGGTTTTCGGGCCGCTAGCGTCTGAAGTTGCGACGATTCGTTAGCTTTGGTCTTTAGCGGCTAACGCCCCGCGCAATGCGAGGTTTTCTTCACGTAACGCGGCCTCACTTTGCATCAGCGCAGTCACCATGTTGGCAGCAATGAGCATGGTCCCGCCGAACGAGGCCAGCAAGCTGATGACGGTCGCTTCCTCCTCGTAGAGCTCATGCATGCCATTGCGAATGTCGGCGTAAAGAATGCCAAGCACGTCACCTCCATCAAAAATGGGGGCGGCCACCGCAGAGGTGATACCGGCGCTGACCAGGCTCTTGCGTGCCTTGAACTCGTCGTCGCCTTTGACGTCTGCAATGAGGACGCATTTGCGCTCGTTTAGCACTTTTTCTCGCACTGCTTGCGACATGAGAAAGTCCCTGGTCGGCGCTATCACCTCTCCCAGATGGTCTAAGGTGAGCGCGGGCTCGACGTCTTGGGTCTCATGGTTCACGAGCTGTACACTGGCACGACCCGCAGGCGTGTACTCGAGGACTAGACGCAGCAAGCTGTCGAGCAGACTTTCTATGGGCTGACCGGGGTAAAGCGCTTGCTGAGCCTTAAACAACACCTGACTCAGAGTCTTTTCCAGCGACTTGCCGCCGCGTTCAGCGTTCTTTTGCATCAACTCTTCGATGCTAAACACCGTAGTCTTGGGCTCGTGCGGCTTTTTGGCGGAGGGCTGAGTGAGGTTTTGGGAAACACGCCACTCTAGCGTCCCAATTTTGAGCGCGATTCCAGCGCTGATTTTGGTTCGCGCGGTGATGCGCTTGCCCGCGACCTCTGTGCCATTGCGGGACCCATTGTCCTCGACGCTCCAGCCCGTGTTGTCTTCGAAGAAAGTGCAGTGCCGGCGAGATACGGACGCGTCGTTGATGACGATGTCGCAGCTAGGATCGCGACCAACCGTCATCACGGGTCCACGCAGCGCTTCTGTTCGCTGGGTCTTCGCTTCCTCGATCACAAGCGTCATCGATATGCCACGTTAGCGTGGAAGTCAGGTGAGAGCTAGGCTATCCATGATTTGCCCATGACCGCGCCGATGTACTTGGTCAAACACAGCGACGGAGGCTTGTTAGGCCCCGTGTCGCTCGCCACCCTCAAAGACTTGTTCACCACAGGTCACGTGCCGTCCGACGCGCTCGTCTCGACCGACAAAAAAACCTTCGTTCCGATTGGCTCGGTCCCAGAGCTCAAACCGCTGCTCGGTCAAGCCAAAAACGCCAAGGCCAATGTGCCGAGCTACAGCGGATACCTCAACGATCATTCGTTCATCAAAGTGTTCTACCGACTGGCCGTAGCGCGAGAGACCGGCCGCTTGCTCATTAGCCGGGGAGAGCACAAAAAGGAGATCTTCTTCGTCAACGGGTATCCGGTCTTCGTGGGCAGCAATCTTCCGGGCGAACGCATCGGTGAGTACCTACTGGAAAAAGGCGCGATTACCGGGCAGCAACTTCAAGACGCACTCGTGATTGTTGGCAACTTTGGGAATCACCTTGGCAATACCCTCATGGGCATGAAGATCATCACGCCGCATGCGTTCTACGAGCACCTGGTTGGCCAGCTCAAATCCAAGATCATGAAGCTCGTGTTGTGGACAGATGGCCGCTACGACTTCTTCAAAGACATTCTGTACGAAGGTCCGAAGCTGCCCATGCAGCTCGAACCGCTGGAAATTTTGACCGAGAGCATTCGCTCACTCATGACGCGTGAGCTGCTAGAGAAGCGGCTTGGCGAGAACTTGGATGCACCGCTCGTGCACGCAGAGCGAACCCCCATTGGTGTCGATAGTCTGTCACTGAGCGGTTTTGAACGGCGCCTGTACGACAGCATGAACGACATGCGCACCCCGCGTGATCTGTCGATCGAGCTACCTGGCGACGACCAAGGCAGATCAGCGCTAGCCATGTCGTATTTTCTGGTGGAAATTGGTTTGGTGCAGGTGGTCTAGAGGGCCGCTTCAGTGGAGTAAGCGGGGCAGCGTCACGGGTTCGGTAGTCTCACCTTTTTCGAGCACGACTTCACTCGCTTCATCGATAGTCTTGCGGGCGTAGGCTTGCAGTTGTTCCATCTGCCGCTCTTGCTCAACGAGACGCCGCCGAAGCTCGGCGTTCTCACGGTTGAGGCGACGCGCCCAATAGGTGAAGAGCCCGGCGAACAACACACACATCCAAATGGCCAAATGCACCATATTCATCTAAGCTAACCGCGCCGATGCGAAAATACAAATGGCTCAATCCGAACCGGCGACAGCTGCTTCTCCTCATGGGCTGCGTGCTCCTCACTGGCTGTGAATCGCTCGAGGGTGAACGCCTTCTCGTGTCTGGCGCACACTTGTCGATTTTCATCCCGGCCAACTGGGAGTCGCAACCGAATCAAAAAGGCGACGGCGGCGTCTACTTGGAAGCCGCGCCGCGTGGGCTCAAAAGCGTCAAACTGCGTGTCCTAGTAGACGAAAAGACACGCGGCACGCTCGACGAGATGGTCAAACGCTCCCTGCTCGACGCGGCGCAGCTCGAACGCGATGCGGGGCTCAAGGTGAAAGATGTCACCCAGATTCCCATGAAGCGCGGACACATTGGCGGCATGCGCATGGTTCATCAACTAGCCGTAGGGAAAAAAAGCGGAAACAAAGAGCTAGAGATCAAGCAAATGACGGACCTCATCCCTATTGATGGGCTCAGCGTAGGCATCTTGGTGCTCGGGCCCAAAGAGGATTTCGATACTGTTTCGGCCGAAATCGACCGCATTTTGTCGAGCGTGCGAAGTCTCACGCCCGAACCAGAGACGGCTCGGACGTACCCGCCAGACGCCGTCACGGGCGCCTCTCAGCGTGTGACCCAGTCCATGCTGCGCTCTGTGAAGTAGCTCAGGCGACGACGATGTTGAGGAGACGATTCTTCACGTAGATGACGCGTTTGATCGTTTTGCCGTCCAGGTGAGAGCTCACGCTCTCTAGCGCTTTCGCGGCGCTAAGAACCGGCGCTTCTTCGCTGTCTTTCGGAAGCTTCACTTCACCGCGCAGCTTGCCATTCACCTGCACCGCAATGGCTACGGTATCGTCTATGGCGTAGCGGTCATCGTGCTTCGGCCAAGCCACGTAGGAGACACCAGCGGGCTTGCCGAGCCCTTTTTCCCACAGCTCCTCCGCAAGATGCGGGGCAAACGGAGCCATAAGCTGCGCAAGTGGCTCGAGGACGGCCCGGCTGCGGCACTCGAGCTCCTGCAAATCACGGGTGCACACATGCAGGGCACTGATCGCGGTATTCAAATTCAGCGACGGAATGTCACCACTGACTTTTTTGATCGTCTTGTGAATCACACGCAGTGCGGCTTCACTCGCTTCACTGTCGTCAACACGTGGTTTGTCTTCATCGCCCTCAAAGAACAGGCGCCACACACGCTTGAGCCAGCTATGCTGACCTTCGAGGCCGTTGGTCTGCCACGGCTTGTCCGCTTCGAGCGGCCCCATGAAGCAGATATAAACGCGCAACGCGTCGGCGCCGTAGTCTTTGATGATCTCCGTTGGATTGACGACGTTGCCTTTGCGCTTGGACATCTTCTCGACTTTGCGCACGAGCTCGTCGCTGGTGCCTTTACGGAAGAACTTGTCGCCCTTGGCCTCGACCTCTTGCCACGGCACCACGTGTTTGCCGCTGTCGTAATAGGTTTCACCTTGAATCATGCCTTGGTGACGCAGCGCTTTGAACGGCTCTTCGTCGCGAACGACACCAAGATCGTGCAGGAATTGCTGCCACATGCGCGCGTACATCAAGTGGCCAACCGTGTGCTCGGGGCCGCCGACGTAGAGGTCTACGGGCATCCAGTAGTCGGATTTTTCGCGCGAGCACAGCTCGGTCTCATTGTGCGGATCGCAGTAGCGCAGGAAGTACCAGCTCGAGCCCGCAGAGCCCGGCATGGTGTCCGTTTCGCGTACGAGATCACCGTGTTTGACCCACTCGGTTGCGCCCGCGAGCGGAGATTCACCGGTGCCGCGTGGTTTGTAATCTTTGACCTCTGGCAGCTCGAGCGGCAGCTCGTCCAGCGTGAGCGTGCGCACCACTTCACCGGCTTTGTTCTTCAGCACCGGAATAGGTTCGCCCCAGTAACGCTGACGCGCGAACACCCAGTCGCGAAGGCGATAGGTGATGGCGCCCTTGCCGAGCCCCTTTCCTTCCAGCCAAGTGATCACTTTGCGTTTGGCTTCGCCGCCCGTGGTCGCGACGCCGTTGAACTCGCCCGAGTTCACCATGACGCCTTCTCCACTGTAGGCCTCTTTGCTGACGTCGCCGCCGCTGATCACTTCAATGATGGGAAGCGAAAACGCTTTGGCGAACGCGTAGTCCCGCTCATCATGCGCGGGTACGGCCATGATCGCCCCCGTGCCGTAGCCCATGAGCACGTAGTCCGCGATCCACACTGGGATCTTCTGACTTGTAGCTGGATTGATCGCGCGTGCGCCGGTGTCTGCGCCGGTCTTCTCTTTGCTCTCTTGGCGCTCAACGTCGCTCTTCGATGCGACGCGTTTTTTGTATGCATCCACGGCTTCACGCTGCGCGCCGGTGGTGATTTTATCGACGAGTGGATGCTCGGGCGCCACCACCATATAGGTGGCACCAAAGAGCGTATCAGGACGCGTCGTAAAGACCTGCAGCTTGTCTGCATGGCCGTCGAGCGCGAACGAGATGTGCGCGCCTTCGCTTTTTCCGATCCATTCTTTTTGGCGTTTTTTCGTGGCTTCGGGCCAATCGATGTGATCGTGGCCTTTGAGCAGCCGTTCGGAAAAATCCGTGATGCGCAGCATCCATTGGCGCATGAGCTTACGCTCCACGGGATGTCCGCCGCGTTCGCTCTTGCCGTCGATCACTTCGTCGTTGGCGAGCACAGTGCCAAGCGCGGCGCACCAGTTGACCGTCATGTCACCTTGGAAGGCGATGCCCTTCTCGTAGAGCTTGGTGAAGATCCACTGCGTCCACTTGTAGTACGCGGGCTCGGCGGTGCTGAGCTCGCGTGTCCAGTCGTAGCTCATGCCTAGCGCTTTGAGCTGTGAGCGGAACGTGACAATCGCCTCAGCAGTAGAGACTTGCGGCGCGATGCCTTCTTCAATGGCTTTTTGCTCGGCCGGTAGCCCGAACGAATCGTAGCCCATAGGGTGCAGCACGTTGAAGCCGTTGCTGCGCTTGTAGCGACAGATCACGTCACTCGCCGTGTAACCTGCGGGATGGCCTACATGCAGGCCTTTTCCGCTCGGATAAGGGAACATGTCGAGCGCGTAGAACTTGGGCTTGGAAGTGTCTTCCTTGGCCACGAAGGTCTGATGCTCATCCCAGAATTTTTGCCATTTGGGCTCGATGACTGTGGGGCGGTACGGCATGCGGAGCCGTATAAATCGTCGGCTGGTAGAGGTCGAGGTTCCCGGCCTTACTTCTGTTTGTTCTCGTTCCTGCCGGAGTGCTTATTGTCGAAAGCGATGCCCTTTTCGACCTGCTCGATCGCTTTTTTCACGTGTTCAATGGCTTTGACCTTGTGCCCGCCTTTGTCTTCAGTGGCGGCTTTGAGCGTGCCCACGACCTCATGGAGTTGTGCCAGCGCCTTCTCCATGACTGGTTGCTCATCAGCGTTGGCCACATTCATGTGACCAGTCGCCACCACTGTTCCTAGGGCGAGCGCGAGCGCGAAAGTAGAGAGTTTCCAAACGTTCATTGTGTGCATCTCCTTGCGTGACTGCATAGCAACAAGCTGAGCGGCGCGCGAGATGTGATCACTTCTCTATGCGAACGAGCGTCTGTTCGATTCGTTTTTTGTTGTCTGGGTCTTTTATGAGCGACAGCGCTTTGCGGTAACTGGCGGCCGCCGCCAGCTTGTCGCCCTTGGTCAAGTACGCTTCAGCCAAACTGTCGAATGCGTTCCACGACGTGGGAAAAGTTTGCGCGTTCTTCAGGAACACGTTGATCGCTTCATCGAGTTTTTTTGCGGCGAGCAGCTCGTAACCGAGCCTATTGAAATCCGCTTCGGTCGCAAGCGTCTCGGCTTTGGTACGCAGGATTGCCGCGAGCTTAGCGTCACCTTTTTTCTCGGCAATCAGCGCGCGAGTGCTCATGTTTTTGAAGCTTTCTTGAGCAGACAGCGCGCGATCTGCCATGCGTGCGGCTTCCTCTAAGCTGCCGCCGTGCGTTGCAAAATAGCGCGCCGCTTGCTCCCACGCCTCTGGTCGAAACTGCGCTGCGCCGCGAAGCTCTTTTTTCATGTTCGCCATGACGACGGCCGGTGTATCGATGAGAATCGGCACGACAATCTTCATTTTTTCCCAGCGCATCACCAGCGTGACGCCCGCCTCACTCAGGTCGTCGAAGTGAAATGACAAGCGCTCCTGGCTCGCATCGACTTGCTCCGGCGTCACCCCTACGCGCACAGCGTCCTCTCTGGCGTCGTACCCGTAGCTACCCCACGCTGCGTTTTGGTTGCTCACGATCAGTGTCCACGCTTTTTCCGTGGGAAGCAGGTGCAAACCATAAGTCCCTGCAGCGAGTGTCTTGGTGCCGATTTTCACCGGCGTCGAAACGGACAAGGTGGTGTTTTCGTTTGCACCGACGCGCCAAATCTCGCCGTACGGAACAACCTCGCCCCAGACTTTGCGACCCGCCACCGCAGGACGATGATAGGTGACACGGAGCTGCGTGATGCCCACCGTTTGTTCTACGGCGGCTGCCGGGCTTGCCTCTGGCACAGTGAGGGATTGCGCGTAGGCCTGAGACGTCAGCAGAACGACAAAGAGCGCGATGAAGATTTTCACTCGACCTGGTTACTCTGCTTGCCGCAGAAATTCCACGCGCCCTGGTCAGTAGAAGGTCTGAAACTCGACGACGACAGGGTCAGCCGCCTTCTTCTTGCGGGCCTCAGCGAGCCCCACGTTCACGGCACGGAAGAGATCCTCACCGCGTTTGAATTGCTCGTGCGGAAGACTAGCAATCGACGCAAACAGATCGGGATGGTGACCTGTCTCCCCTTCCGAATCAGCGATCGTCTTCATGATGCGATCGATCGCAACCCGGGCACCGGCCGCGGGCGTTTCTGGGAACACCATGACGAACTCGGCCATATCGACGCGAAAAATGCGATCCACCTCGCGCACTTCAGCGCGGATGGTTTCGGCAATGGCGTTGAGCATCTTGTCGGCAAAGTCGCGGCCGCTGGCGTTAAGCAACGCGTCAATCGACTCATCGGCAATCACTGCGACGCTCAGCGGGCGGTTGTAGCGATGCGCGCGTCCAAATTCGTATTCGAGCACGGCGGCCAAACGTTGGAAGTTGCCAACACCGGTCACGGGGTCCGTGGCGCGCATGCTGATGAGCTCCACCTCAGCTTCGCGCAACTGACGCTTTGCGAGGTGAAGCTCGATCACGTTCTTCATGCGTTGCTGAAGCTCGAGCGGACGAAATGGCTTGTGGACGAACTCTGCGGCGCCAGCTCCAAGGCCGCGCATTTTGCCTTCGGCCTCATCGACGGCGGTCACCAAAATGACCGGGATGTCACACAACTTCACATCGACTTTGATTTTCGCCAATACCTCGTAGCCGTCCATGCCGGGCATCATGACGTCGAGCACGATGGCATCAAATACCTCGGCCGCCGCCAATTCCAAGCCCGCGATCCCATCCGCCGCCACGCGCACCGTGTAACCCGTCGCATGCAGCAAGT
>JBIKMD010000124.1:0-7951 GCA_044359465.1 Myxococcota bacterium | reverse complement strand
CGTGTGCTTTGCATTCTGGTGTGGCGATGAAGCGGGTGCCGAGTTGCACCGCGGCATAACCAAGGTCGAGCATGGCGCGAAAGTCATCAGGTGCGCCAACGCCTCCTGCTGCAACGAGTGGCACGCCGAGTGAGACGAGATCGCGATACAAGGTTTCGGCCGAGCGTTCACCGGCGTGTCCTCCCGCGCGATTGTTCACTGCGATGATTCCATCGACGCCCGCGCTTAGCGCCTTTTCTGCCCACGCGCGGGTGGTCACGTCATGATAAACGATGCCGCCAGCACTGTGGACGCGCTCGCAGACCCAGCGCGGATTGCCGAGAGAGGTCACAAAGAAGCGTACCCCTTCTTCAAGCGAGATATCGAGCCACTTCTTCATGCGGTCTTCGTAAATCTTGCTCGATTTTTCGACGATGATGTTCATGCCGATCGGCTTTTTGGTGAGACGCTTGATGGACTGAAGCCCGGCTCTGAACTCATGGCCATGCACGAACACCATTGATAGCGGTTGGACGATGCCGATTCCGCCTGCTTCACTGACCGCAGCGACGAGCTCGGGATTGCTGCACGGATACATCGCGCCGCAAATGAGAGGGACCTCGATGCCTACCTGATTCGTAAATGCGCGTGCTGTCATGGCCAATAATGGAGCACGAAAGTTGGCTGCGCTGCAAAGAGCAGATTAGATTTTGCGCATGCGAATTGTTGCCGTTGCCACTTGTTTGGCGCTGTTGTCTTGCACGCAAGAATCCACGAATACGATCGTCATTGGCAGTGTGGTGTCGCTGACGGGTGACTGCGCATCTGGGGTGGACGAAATCGTCGAAGCCGCGAACCTTGCGATTGAAGAGATCAACGCGAACAAAGGTGTGCTCGGTGCAAAGCTAACACTCGTGACGCGTGATGACCAAAGCACCGAAGAGGGTGTGGTGGCAGCGACTAAAGCCGTTCTCAAAGATAACCCTGTCGCCATTCTCGGTGCGGTGTGCAGCGGCCAAACCATCAAGATGAGCGAGCAGTCGATTGCGGCGGGTGTGCCATCCATTTCACCCATTTCAACTTCGCCCTTGATCAGCAACCTCGCAGACGACGGCCTTGTGTTTCGCACGGCACCTTCTGACGCTTTGCAAGGCAAACTGATTGCAGAACGCGCTCGCGCACGCGGCTTTACGACGATGTCGATCATGCATGACCCAGACGCGTACGGCGAAGGCCTTCGCGACAGGATTGCGCTCGAATTCGAAGCGCTCGGCGGCACCATTCTCGCCAAACGCGCGCTTCCCGAGTCAGTGACTGACGCGTCCGCTGAGTGGTCGCAGTTGCTTGCGCCGGGCAGACCTCAAGCCGTGGCCATGGTCACCTTCCCCGGCAATGCAGGCCCGCTGCTCGCGACCTACAAATCGCTTTACACCGGGGGCGGCGAAATCGTTTTCTACTTCTCCGAAGCGCTCAAACAAGAAGACTTTTTGACCCAATTGGGTTCCGTCGCGAGTGGCTTCGATCGAACTGTTGACAACAACGAAGTCATGGCGCTCGGCGCTCCCGGCGATGCGAACTACTCTGCTTTTGTGGCGCGTTTTCAAGCCAAGTACGGCCGCGCGCCAGACTTGGGCACGGGTTCGCCGCAGGCCTATGATGCGATCTACCTGATGGCGCTTGGCCTGCAATCGGCTGGCACAGCCACCGCGAGCGCCTTGAAAGCGGCTTTGGGCTCCGTGTCAAAAGGCGGCACGGCGTTCACATCGGTGCAGTTCACGGAGGCCGTCACAGCGCTCAGCGCAGGCGATGATATTGACTACGTGGGTGTGACGGGTCCGTGCGACTTCGATGACAAGGGTGATGTGGTGGGGGTCTACAACATCTGGCGTGTGACGCCCAAACCCACGCTCGACTTCGCGCTGGTCGAGTCCTCGGTCTCTCCGTGATTCTTCTGTTGTTGCTGGTCGCCGCAACGAGCGAGCCAGCGTCTGAACCCGTGTTTGATGAACCGGAGGCGGCAGAAGCAGGCAGTGACCTTGCGCTGTGGGGGTTTGACCTGCAGCTCGACGCAGTCGTCGTCAGCTCCACCAAATCAGCGCAGCGCGCCTCCGTGACGCCGGCTGTAGTGACGGTCGTGAGTGGCGACGAGATTCAAACGCGTGGTTATCGCTCGATTGCTGATGTGCTTCGCGCGGTGCCTGGTTTTTATGATGTCTACGACTTGTCCACGCACAACTTTGGCGTGCGCGGTGTCAACGGCGGCGTGCGCGCAAGTGGCAGCGTGATCAAGCTGATGATCGATGGCCATCCTGTGGATTTTCGTCCCAACACTGGGAACTTTTTCGGCGAAGAGCTCGTGCCGATCCATCTCGTCGAACGCGTTGAGGTCATTCGCGGTCCCGCTTCGGCGCTCTATGGTGCGAACGCGTATCTTGCCGTCGTAAACGTGGTGACCAAAACCGGTCGAACGCTGCCGGGTTTTCGCCTTGGTGCGCTCGCTTTGAACCACCGCGACCGCTTTGGTGGCGGCGGTGAAATCATTGGCGGCGGCAGTGGCGAGTTTTTCGATGCGATTGTAGGTTTCACCTACACCAACATCGATCGCTCTGGGTTGACGCTGCCGGCCTCGAGCCCTTTGCTTGCTAGCGCCGGTACCGCGCGCACAACTAGTGGCGACCGCGCGCAACCCATGTCCGCATTGCTCAAGGTTAGCCTGGACCAAGTCATCTACGGCAAGCTCGAGCTCATGGCTTCGCTGCAACGCTTGGACACGCCTGGGAACTTTCTCGACTTTGGCGCGCTCAATGGCGGTACGCGAATTGCGGTGCTCAATCAGAACTACCGTCTTCGCTACAGTGCGAACATCGGCGAGAACCACTCGATTACTGTGAGTGGTCATTACTTGCGCGGCGAACCGACACCCGAAGAACGCTTGGACATTGGTCGTTCCGACTACGTGCTCATTCGCCGTGTTGGCGCAGAAGGCTTTGGTGTTGAGGCGGAAGGCAAGCTGCGCTTTTTTGACCGTTGGAACATTGTGCTCGGCGCAGACTACTCTTGGAACCAGATCAATCTACAACGCTTTGATCAGTTGCTGAGTGCCGACTTGATCGGTGTGGACGGTCAGGTGGTAAGCACGCGGGGTACGCTGATTCCGGTGACGACCGAAGATCGTCTGAGGATTTTCCAAAACGTCGGTGCGTACATGCAGCACGTGGTCGAGCTCAGTGACTTTAGCCTGACTGCCGGCGTGCGCATTGACTACCACAACATCTACGGCACCAATTTCAGCGGACGCGGCGGCGTTGTGTGGGCGCCGAGTGGCAAGGGACTCAGCCTCAAGTTGCTCTATGGTTCGAGCTTCAAGGCCCCAACTGCCGAACAGTTGTACTCATCGCCATTCGCTGCGAACGACATCGTGGGTAACGACGAACTGCGCGCGCAGAACGCACATAACTTCGAGCTCGCTGCCTCGTACCGTTTGCCGAAAGATCTGGGTGAGGTGTCACTCAATGTGTTTGCGACGCTCGTTGGTGGCCGCGTCGATTTCATCACTCGCGGGATTTTTTCCCAGGCGCGCAATCTTCCGAGCGAATGGTTGATTGGCGGCGAAGCGGAAGCTCGCGTCAATCCGTGGAAGCCGCTGTGGCTGCGGCTCAACGCAAGCGTTGCACGCACGGTTGCGCAGGGTGAAGACGTTTACCTTGCATCGCTTCAGCGTGTGACCAATCCCTCGTTCCCGGCGGTGCAAGTGCATTTCATTGCCGACTACGCGCTGCCCTGGGCGGGGCTCAAAGCCTCCGCAGAGGTCTCGGTGATTGGTCCGCGCAGCGCTTCGCAATCGAACGCGCTCGCCAATCGTAGCGTCTACTATTTACCCACCTACGTGAACACGGCGCTCGTGTTGAGCATGCCCGCGCGCAAGCTCATTGGCGACCGCGACAGTCAATTTTCAGTGCGCGTAGACAACGTTCCGAACCTGCGCTGGGCGGACCCTGGCTTCAATGGTGTTGACGTGCCGAACCTCGGCATCAGCGCGACGTTGTGGTGGGTTCAGCAGCTTTAGATCGGCGAGGATTTGCGGCTGCGCTTGTAAGACCGTCAGAGTTTGTTATCCCTGTGCATGGATATTCTCGCCCTGCAGGCGCTGATCAAGAAGAGCCACGATTTTCACTTCAAGCAAACGGATCCACGAGAACGCCTGCGTGATCTCAACGCGCAAGTGTCCGAGCTTGTGCACCACCGCACGCCTGAGCACCTGATTGAAAAGATGGGGGATGCAGCATGGAGCTTGCTGCAGCTCCTCAATGAACAAGGCCAGACGCTCGACGCCGTTGCGCAAGCAGCGATCGCGCGTCTCGATGCCAAAGCATCAGGGCGCAAAGTCGCAATCTTGGGTACCTCTGCCAATCCGATCACCAACGCGCATCTCACGCTTGGCCTAGAGATCTTGGCGCTCACCGCCGTGGACGAGCTTTGGTACATGCTTCCTGGCGAGCATCCGTGGGGCAAAAAGCTGATGCCCGCAGAACATCGTTTGGAGATGGTGCGCCGCGCGACCGCACGGTATCCACGCATGAAAGTGTGCGACTTCGAAATCGCACATGCTGAACGCATCTATGCCGCCACTCGCGAGACCGCTTTTGTCTTGCGCGATTTTTTGATGCCCGCCTTTCCCACGCATCGTTTCAGCTTCGTCATTGGGTCCGACGTCGCGCAGACCTTTCACAAATGGGGCGGCGCTGACTGGATGGCCGAAGCGATGGACATCCTGATTGTGCATCGCCTTGGATACGAGTTCGACAAGGCCTCATCGATCCTCGCGGACGAGCGTCATGTCTACTTCAAAGACAACGTGGTCACGAGCAACATCTCGTCGTCGCTCGTGCGTGAACGCGGCCGCCGCTACGAGCATGAGAAGCTGATGGCGCTGGTGCCAGACGTAGTGTGGGACTATTTGGTCGAGCATCGTCTGCTCGATCCGGACGTGCTGAAGTAGCTAGCGCCAAACGCGATACAAAAACGCTTCGCGGTTGGCGACGTTCTCGAAGCGATTCATCAACATGTAAACGTGGTCGCTCCCGAGTGTCATCCGGGCTGTGGTTTCATCGCCAGCCAAGCCAAAATCAATCGATTGCACACCACCCGCGCCGTAGGTGGCGTCCATGGAACCTGCTAGATCGATACGTCCAGTGTACGGCGATTTGGGTGTTGCCGATGGCGTGAAGCCTAAGTAAAGCCTCGCACCATCGATGTGAAACGAACCCGTCGTAATCTGCGATGCCGTCGCCAGAGGAAGCGCGACTTGACCGCTCGGACCAAAGCTCAGATCGGGCATGCCGTCAAAATCGAGCGCTTGAATGAGCGTGTTCATACTAGCGCTACCACCCACCAAAATACGATTGTCGGAAAGTGCGAGAGAGCGCGCAGTCACGACCGAAGGCACATCGGCGAACCCATCGCCGTTGAAGGTGGTGTCAAGGACGCCGGTATCGGTGAGCTTACCCACTTTCAAACCGCCGCAGTTGCCAAGGAAAACAGAGTCACCACCGAGCAGCGCGTAGTCGAACGCCGCCGAGTTGCACGCAACGGCGAGGCTCACCGAGCCGTTCGTGCCGAAGAAGGGGTCTAGCGCTCCCTCTGAGCTCACTTTGAAGACTTGTAGCGGAGTGGTGCTCACACTGTGCATCTCGGCGTAGGTGTAGTTTCCGGCCTCATCCACAACAATACGCGCGCCGAGTTGCCCGTCACCGTTCGGGTCAGAAGCCAACGCGGTGCGACCATTGGTGCCGAAGGTCATGTCGACTTGTCCGTTCGCGAGCAAACGGCCAATCGCGCTTCCGGTTTTGGCGACATCGTCTCCAGTGACGCCCGCATAGAGTAGTCGCCCCATCACATCGAAGCGAAGCGCATTCGCGGTAACGCCGGTGAGCGTGAGGTGACCGTCCGTTCCGAACGAGGCATCTGCTTCGCCCCAAGGGTGAAAACAATAAATCTCAGACAGCCCGAACGCGCTCACGGGTGAAATTGAAACGCATGTTCGCTCATTGCTGTCGACTGCAACAGCGCGCGCGGTGATGCCTTCTGGCGACGTCGCGGGCAGGGCGATCAGACCACCCCTAATGCCGGCAAGTGACCCATACAAATCATCGAAGCTTCCTGGATCCGGCGGCCTGCGCACCGACACAGGCACCACCGCGGTCTGAACGAGGGTGCCGCTGGTGAGAGTCACGGACACGGTCTCTTCGCCGAGCGTCGCAGTCGACGTGGTCTTGATAGGGAACATGAATGTATCACCGAGAACGATGGGTGTTTCTACGGTGAGACTCGATGAACCTGCAGTTGCTTGAGCGGTGATCGCAGCGGTAAAGCCGGGCGTGCGCTCCGCTTTCACTCTCACGTAGCTGCGATTGCGGCCGAGATAAACGGTGCCGGGTGTATAGGCCGCGGTAAAGGTCTCGCCCGTCACAGTGAGCACGAGCGCCACATCACGATCGAAGGTGCCATCCGTCACGTGCAGCAGCACCGTGGCTTCGCCAAGTGGCGCGTTCGCGGCGACCGCGATAGTAAAGGTCGTTGCAAGATCATCCGTCGAGGTGACGAGTGTGCTGGCACTGACGAACGCTGGCGGACTCAGCAACGAGAACGTGAGCACTTTCGCAAACCCGTTGATCCGCTCGATGGCAATGGGAATATCCACCGCGCTGCCTCGCACGACATTCACGCGAGGAGATGCCGCCGTAACGAAATAAATCGGCTCACTCTTGTTTGGAACTTCAGTGGTAGGTGGTGTGGTTTTTGGTGTGACGCAAGCCGTCAGCAGAAGAATCGAGCACACGAGTCCGCGAGAAAAAATGCATGCAGTAGCTTAGCAGATCCGAGCGGTCAGTCCCAAGAGAGGTGAAACTCGAAGTCCATGAGCTCATAACCCGCTTTGGTGTGTCCGTTGGCGACCATGCTCGTGTTTTCCGTACGCGCATTCTTGCCGCCGAAGAGCTCAACGACGCTGCACAAGAATCCCGACGCGACCGCCTCGCCCGCGACACCGGGCATGATGGGTGCGTCACTGGTACGAATGCGCACCCTGTTCACCGCGAGACGTTCGGACTCTGCCTTGCCGTACATGTGCCATAAATACTCCGCGAGCCGCGGAAACTGACTGGTGACCGCTGCAGGACCGAAGACGCGAGACACCAGCTTGTGCGCGCCTTTGGTGAGATCGAAGTGCGCACCCGTTCGGCCAAACGCATAGAGCAAGCTGCGAAACGGCAGATTCTTGGCGCGGCCGAGCGCGTGGATCGCCATGTACAAACCCCATACGTCGTACCACTGCAGCAGATGAAAACGCTGCGACCAGAATGTCTTGAGCTCAGGTTCGAGCGTGTCGACGAATGCGCGAAACGTCGGATACCCGTTCGCCTTCACGACGGACGCAAGATGCACCATGGCCGTGCCGCGCATCTTCCACGGTCCGTCACCGAGTGGATTCATGCGGTGGCGAATGTCGAAATCATCGAGCGTCAGCACTCAAAGGAGCGTAGCGGTCTTTCTGCACTGGCGCTCAGGTTTTCGCCTGCGCTAACGATTGTCGGTTTCACGCAGCAGCGGTTCAGCGATAGGCTTCTCCGCGAGGCAGCACACGAAGCACAAAAATGGTGTTGCTGACCAAATCTGGCCTGAAGCGTACCCGCCAGTCGCCCACGCGAAGGCGGTATTCGGGAGGGTCGATGCCTTGCAGACGCACCACGTCGCCATGGGGATAGGTTGTAGTGAAGCGGTCCAACGCGTCAAAAATGCGTTGACGTACAGGACGATCGAGCCGGCGGATGTCGCGCTCCGCAGGCGGACTCACTTTCCAAACCCAGGTGTTCACAGCAGGCGTTTCTTTGCTTCCTCAGCAGTCAGTGAGTCGTCGCGTTGGTCCCACGCCTTCGCAGCAGTCGCGTCTTCCTCTTGCGATGACCCCTCGTCA
>JBIKMD010000122.1:0-8002 GCA_044359465.1 Myxococcota bacterium | reverse complement strand
CATGGCAATGGCACGATCTACGTCCACGGCCACACGCACTTCTTGGCGAGGCAGTCCGCTGATCTCGACTTTGCCAACACCTGGCGAGCCTTCCATACGCCGCTTGAGCCGTTGCGCCTGTGTCTCGAGCAAATCGTAGCCTGCCCCCTTGGAGAGCAAAGCGACTTGCAGAATGTTCACGTCTTTTGCGTTGAACTGAAACACGTCAAAGCGCACGAGCTCCTGCGGCAATGACGGTTTGAGCGCTGTCATCTCGCGAAACACTTCGTCGCGTTTGCGATCGGGATCCGCGCCAGCGAGAAACTCGACTCGAACTACCGCTAGGCTGTCCGAGATCTCCGTCTTCATGTTCTTGATGTCGTCGAGCGCCTTGAGCTTGGTTTCTATGGGGTCGACAACAAGCCGTTCGAGATCGCGAGGGTTCGCGCCAGGAAGCACACTCACGACGACAAACCCAGCAATCGGAAAGGTCGGGTCTTCTGCTTTGGGAATCGTAAAAAACGCAGAGACGCCCAGCGCGCCAAGTAAAACGAAAACGACGATCGTGAACTGAAAACGTTTGACTGCAAATTCCGTAATGTTCACAGAAGCCCCCAACTACTTGACGATGCGAACGAGCGTTCCTGCTGCCAGTGTTTGCGCGCCTTCGGTGATCACGCGTTCGACGCCGTCGAGTCCGGTGAGCACGGCCGCTTGATCTCCACTCGTGAAGGCCAGTTTGACGGCACGCTCGAGCACGCGGTCTGTCCTTGGGTCTCGAATGAAGACACGTGCATCCGACCCTCGACTTTGAACCAACGCAGCGAGTGGAATGCGTGCGGTGGCCGCGTTTTTCTGATCGATTTCAACTTTGGCGGTCAGGCCGGAGAGCAACGACGCGTCAACCACGTCGAGCTGCACTTCCACCTCGAAAGTGCCCGTCAAAGGTGACGCGCTGCGAGCGATTTCGCTGACGCGGCCCGCAAAAACAGCCTCCGGCCGAGCGTCAAGCCGCACCCGAGCCACGTCTCCGAGCGACAGCGCGAGCGTATCTTTGTCGCTCAACGCAACACGCACAACGAAGCCGCGCGACTTGCCGTTCAAATGAAAGATGGGCTGCCCAGGACCAACAACTTCACCAGGCTCACCCTTCTTGCGGTCGATCCAACCGTCTGTTGGCGCCGTGATCACTGAATGTTTTTCATTGAACAGCGCCGCTTGGAGCTGCGCCTCGGCCAGCAGCTTAGCGGTGGTCACGTTTTGAAAATCGGCGATGGGAATCTCGCCTTTGTCGACGAGTCCCTTGAGGCGATCATAGTCGCGCGAAGCTTTAGCGAAGGCCTCACGTGCTTGGGTGACGCCGGCCTGCACTTCGGTAGGATCGAGGCGCGCCAGCACTTGGCCTTTGCTCACGCGCGAGCCCGCATTCACGAGCACGCTCTGCAAGACGCCGCCGATCTTGAACGACAGCGACATCTCGTCTTTGGTCGCGAGCAACCCTGCCGAGCGAATCACACGCGTGACCGGTGCGCGGTCGACACTGACTTCACGCACCGGCACACCTTCCGGCTCCGCGGGCGCAGGTGAGGCCACCGACGCGCTGCACGCAGCCAGAAAAACCATAGCTAAAGACAACCGCTTCATGGGGTACTCCGTTTTTTCTTCTTGCTTGGCTTTGTGTCTTCGCCAGTCAGCCAGAGCATCAGTGCGTCCATGGTCTGCTCAGCGATGCGCTCAATCGGGCGCCACTCCATCCAGCAGGAGTTGCCCTTCGCAATGTTGATCGCCGCTACGCCGTGAATGGCAGACCACATCACTTGCGCAACGAGGTCTTGGTCTTTGTGCTCGGGCTTCACTCTTCCTGAGTCGAACGCTTGCGCCACGAGCATGCGCAAGAACGCGTACGCATCTTCGTCTGGTTGTCCACGACGCACCGAAGACAACGCTTCGATTTGGCGGCGTTCAGCGTCTGCCATGGGTGTCATGAACATGACGCGGTAGTGATGCGGGTTGTCATGGGCAAACTTCAGGTACGCACGCCCCGCCGCGCGCATGCGGTCAATCGGGTCCTCCACGGAGGCCGCCTCGACGAATGCATGCGCGAGCAAACGAAAATCGTTGCTGCACAACTCGGCCATGAGCGCGGTTTTATCTGCGAAATGCACATAGAGCGCCGTTGGTGAGTACTGAATCTTGTCCGCAATACGCCGCATGCTGACAGCGTCTGGGCCTTCAGAGACTAGGATCTCTCGGGCGGCATCGAGCATTTTTTTACGGATTTCCAAGCGTTCTCGGTCGCGGCGCTCGGCGGAGGGTGACGGCATGCAATAAACTTAACACCGTTAAGTTTGTTGTCAATGCTCATTTGCTGAGGTGCGGCTAACGTCATAGGGGAGTGAAAAATGACATTGAAATGTGCGTCCGCGTTGGCTGCAGGCAGTGCCAGTCAGGTCGTTAGCAGCGGGGCGATTCAGCTCGACGCGCAACTGGGGATGAGACCAGAGATCATTTTTGCGTTCGCGTCAGTCGCTCAGCCCCTCAACGAAGTGTTGCAAGGGTTACGGCAGAAATATCCGCGAACCCTTGTAGTTGGCGCCTCCAGCGCAGGCGAGTTCAGCAATCGAGAAGAGCTGAAGTCTGCCACCTCATTGTTCGCGCTTGGCGGCGACATCGAAGCACATGCCGCACTTGGTGTGGGGCTGCGCGCCAACGCCGAACGTGCGGCCGCCAGTGTTCATGAAAGACTTCCAAAACAAATCGTAGGTCTCAAAGAGCAGACCGCGGTGGTACTCCTCGATCCCCTCGCCGGCGTGAGCGAAGAAACCACGTTGAGCCTCGCGGCCTTACTCGGCGATCGCGTGCAGCTGGCCGGAGGCGCGGCTGGTGACGACCTCAAGCTGAAGCAGTGCCGCGTTGGCTTGAATGATGAGGTCCAAGAAGATGCCATGGTCGTCGTGAAGCTCTTCACCAAAAACCGTGCTGCCGTAGGCATTGCGCATGGACATAAACCGCTCTCGGAACCACTGATCGTCACCAGCGCCGAAGGCAGCGTCGTG
This sequence comes from Myxococcota bacterium, assembly GCA_044359465.1. Lineage (GTDB taxonomy): Bacteria > Myxococcota > JADLHZ01 > JADLHZ01 > JADLHZ01 > JADLHZ01. The sequence continues at coordinate 4,967 of JBIKMD010000122.1, read as the reverse complement.
CGAACCATCAACGATAGGCCCGCTTGGGAGGTCTGGCGCGAGCAAACCAGAGACGCCGCACGAATCGCGGGCATTGATGTGGAGCGATTGCCCACCGCAGAGCAAGGCGCTTTCCTCCTTCGCTTCGAAGCCGGTCTAGCCAGTGGAGCCGCGTACAAAGTGCGGGCGCCTCTTTCCGTAGGCGAACGCGGCGCACTCAATTTTGCCTGCGGTGTTCCGCAAGGTAGCACCTTCAGAATCATGCAAAGCGACCGGGACGGGCAAGTGGACAGTGCACGACGTGCGGCAGAGCAAGCGCGCGCACGCCTGGGCCAGACGGTAGGCGGTGCGCTCGTGTTCGATTGCATCTGCCGCAACCTCATTCTGGGCGACCGCTTCGCGCAGGCACTCGGACACATGCACGATGCACTCGATCGCGCGCCCATGAGCGGTTTTGAAACCTACGGAGAAGTTGCACTCGACGCCACGGACTTTTCCGGCTTTCACAACACGACGTCGGTCGTACTGGCGTTCGGAAAAGAGTGACGCATGGCTCGCACCCCAAACGAGGTGGCCGCGCTCATCGCGCCCTCTCTCGGTGACGAAAAGGCGCGCGCGATCGTGGCTGACACTGCGCGTTCACTTGGTATGACGAGCGCGCAACTCGAAAACGCACAGTGTTTACGCTTGCTCGATGCGATTGCGCTGCAGCCAGGAATTGTTGGCATTAGTGCGCGTTTCGCCAAGAGTCGTTTTCACCTTTTGAACGACTAAGCAGCCGAAAAGCCAGAAAGTCCGCGCATTCTGCTTCCGGCGCCTGCCACCCGTGCGGGGGATGCGAGCAGAGCGCACTGACGCTACGATTCTGGCGTGGCACTCATTGTTGACGAAAGCGCGTATCCCATCATCGTTGTTCGTTTTGCCGAAACAATCTCGGAGGCGGATTGGGACGAATACCTTCGCCTCGCCTCGAAATATGTTGCGCTCGAAGACGGTGTGGTTTTGGTGCATGACCACTTGCTTGGTGGAACCCCGAACTCGACACAACGCAACCACGCTGCAGCGCTTTTTCGGGACCCGCGTGTCAAAAAAGCCGTCAGAGGATCAGCGATAGTGACCCGCTCTGCAATCGTGCGCGGCGCCGCGACGGCCGTTATCTGGCTGGTCAAACAACCGGTTCCCATGAAAATGTTCGCGGCGCTTCCAGAAGCGATCGACTGGGCAAAGACGCTTCTGCCTGCTTCGAATCGCAAACAAGCCTGAGTATTCCAGTCCGTCTCGCAGACTGCTAAGCCCTCACGTGTGTTCTTCCTCGCCTCTCGCGGTCTACGTGCACTTCCACAGTTTTTGGCCGCCTGCGCAGTTCCATCCGGAACCGAGGCGCTGTGGATTCCCACAGCAGCCAACGCAATCGCTGGGGCCAGCAAGCTGCGCGACCATGTCCGCGCAGACCTGAGCACTTTGTTTCCCTTGGTGGAGCTCGATTTGGATAGACAAGACGCCGCCCCGCTGAAGTCGGCCAAGCTCATTCTGGTCACTGGCGGAGATCCTGCTCACCTCGTCCAGCGGCTGCAAGCACCGCGCGTCAGTGCGTTGTTGAAAGCAGCCATCGCTCGCAATGTTCCGTACATTGGCATCAGTGCTGGCGCGATTGCGGTAGGCCCCTCGTTGGAACCTTATGGAACGAAGGGCCCCGCCCTGGGCCTCGTGCCTTTTGTCGTTCTCCCGCACGCACAACGCGCGGACCGGGTGGCCCGCAACCAAGCGTTAGAGCAGCGCTTTGGCGGCAGGCTAACGCTGCTACCACTGCGTGACGACCAAGCCGTCATCGTAGACAATGCAGGCCACCGTATCGTGGAGTCCTAAATGTCTCGCCTGCTCGTGTGCGCCTTCCTAGTCTCACGCTGCGCCTCAGTCCCACACGGACCTGAGGGCTACCGGTCCGAACACGCGCCCAATCTGCGCATCGTCAAGAAGCAAGAGATCGAAAACCAACCACTGGCGACGCGTGAGGTCACGCAGACCTTTGGTACCGGAGCAAATGGTTCGAAGCTCGTTGATGATTTGCTCAAAACGCTGGAGGAACAAGGCGCGCGCTATGTCACCGAGCTGGAGTTCGCGATGGCGATGCAAACAGAGGGACAGTGGTTTCTCTGTCACACCTATGTGACGCCAGAAGGCGAAACGCATACGCAGCTCGTTTCTCGTCAAGTGCCCCAAGTTCCCACGTATCGCTCGGTGTCAAAACCGGTGACCCGAGTCGTCACCGAATACGAGTACCGCTGCAGGATGGTTTCGAAACCAGTCCAGCGCCTCGAAACGAGCTATGAGTACCGCTACGATCCGATCAGCAAACGAAGCGAATCACGCCCAGTCTCCCGCTACGTGACGAGATACGACTACCAGAACGAATGCAGAAACGAACCGGTCACAAGGACAGTCACCCGCTACGAGTACCAACTCGAGCAGCAGTATGTACCGCCAGTGTGGCAGCAGTTTCTGGAGCGTCGCACAGAGTACAAGTTGGTCGAGACAGAACCGGTCTGCGACGAGGCGGCTCCCCCACTCTCACTCGCTGAGCCGCATCAGCTACGGGCACGGGCGTTTTTTCCGCTGTAGCGACTCGCTCAGCCGTGCATGGTGGTAACGTGCGACTAGTGAGAGCGTGCCTCGAGACAAGCCTCGTTCGCCGCGGGGCGTAGCACCTCACGCAGAACCTCGCCCGCGCGGCGCAGCATGTTCTTCACGACCCGCGAAGGGCTTGCACCACATTCGCGAAAGGCGCGGCGATGTTCGAAGGCGCAGAGCAGCGCAGCGACCAGAACAATCGCAAGGAAGAGCGGCGGGAAGAGGAGGCGTTTCACCCCGCGCAGGGCGAGTGAAAAGAAGTCCTGGTGAAAGTGCATGTGGTGCGCCTCGTCAGTCGCTAGCGATTGCAGCAGAGCCTGCGTAGCCGCATCCTTCGCGCCGCTTACGAGCAGCGGATAGGCCTCGCTGGCCACCACCTCGGCGGCGAGCAGCACCACCAGTTTGAAGCGAACCCCCACTAGGCCTCTCGCGACAGTGAAAGCGCTCGAAGAGGCACTCCCTTTGAGCACATCACTTCCGGCGCTGCGCAGCACACCGGCGAGGATGCGTGCGTGCCTCCCCTCCTCCTTTACAAAGAGCTTCAGCGACGCCCGGTAATCATCGTCTATGGCTGGCGAGTGGTAGTGGTCGATTTGTTTGGCGATACGCCCTTCACCAGTCTCACCAAGCTGAAACTTCTGCAGCGCTTCGAGCATGACCGGTGACAGCGTAGGCGCCGTGGGCATGCTTGGAAACGGGCGGGCTGCGTTGCGTTCGAAGTGGTTTCGCCAGAGCTTCCATGGGTTCGTCATGCAAGCAGTATCACCGCGTTGAGTGCGTCAATGGTGACACGATGGTGGAGCCTTTGTGCAGTTTCTGTGCAGGCGTTTGCGACGTTGCCCATAGCGTCAGTGCAGGGTTCTGTAGCCAATGTAGGCAAGCACGCCGCAGAGCAACAACACGCCGCCGGCTCTGGTCTGCGCTTTGACGAAGGCGATGATGGCCGCAAGCACCGTGATCGAAGCAGCGATGAACATGACCAAGAAAAACAGCCCGTCGATGATGTCACCAAGGCCGTAAGGGTCGCCCTTCGCCACCGGGATCCGCCAATAGAGCGTGCGCCGGTAGACGACGCCGAGTGCGGCGATGACGAGCGGTAAGGCTGCCAGTAACTTCTGCCACAAACCCATAGTGACTCCTGATCAAAGACTCACTACCAAAGCAGCGATGAGCTCACCACGGCTATTCCTCGTGCATTGCGGCTACCACGACAAGACCCTAGAGCATGGCGCGTTTGAAGCGCACGTCGATTTCTTCGTCGCAGCAGAAGATTTTGACGAGGCGAAGCGCAAAGCCAAAGCGCTCCCAGTGTTCCGCGAACGGAAGATGCATGTGGATGGGATGCTCTGCGTGGAGCAAGTGCAGGGCTACCGAGTGACGCTCGTGGAACCCGAAGGCGACGCGACGATCGTCAGCTCGAGCAAACAAAGCTTCACGCAACTGAATCGAAAGTGAGCGCTCTGCGGCGTTGCCGCAGACTCAAAACACGCGCTGTGCAGCGAAAGCGCGAATGCGTTCCAGCGTGCGTTTGCGGCGCGCGTCTGCATTGAGGCTTTCACGCATATCGTCCGGACTGACGTTTTCGTCTGCATGCACGCAGCTCAAATCGCGACACAGATAGTGCCCCACGAGCCGTCGCTCTGACACACGCACGGACTGTAGCGTCACGCCGCCGCGACCGCGCACGCGGTGACACCACTGACACATGGTAGGCACCGCCGGAATTGACCCCGCATTGCGGTGAAACACCATGCCTTTGAGTGGACCACCTTCGCGATCACGAAACAGAAGAAACGCGCGCGACCCCAGTTCCCAGGCAAACACCAAGGCATCCGCTGGAACAGCACGCAGGGGAGGCTCAACATCTGCGCGATCGATCTCCCGAAAGCACTGAAGTAAATCGCTCATATGTTTAGGATGACACGGATCGCCCAAAGAGGCACTCCGAACTCAAAACGTAGCGCCTGCCCTCACCCACGATTCAATCTCGATTAACTCACCGGGATGGTCATCGAAGTAGACCGTGTTATCCCAGGGCATACGCGTCCCACTACTGCATCCATTGCGGCGTAAGCGTTTGACAAAGATGGACGCGTTCTCGTCGCCAGGCACGAACAAGCGTCCACTCCCGCAGTCACTTCTTCCTGCGGTGCTCGTGACAGAGAGCATGGTCATATCGAAACCGCCGGGCCTGCGACCACCCGGCGCATGACAGCCAAAACAATCCGCACGTTCAAAGACCGAGTTCACGTCTGCAAACGTCGGCACGCGTACGGACACAGTCGCTGCGCGCGTGAGTCCGTCAGCCGTCGCGGTAAGACTAGCCTCGCTGCTGGCGCCGATCACGCCGGAATACCAGC
>JBIKMD010000121.1:0-8033 GCA_044359465.1 Myxococcota bacterium | reverse complement strand
CGGGCGAGGCCCTCTTAATCTTTCCGGAAGGGATCGCAGGCATCAGCAAACCACGTTCTCATCGCTACGAACTGTCACAGTGGCGGCCGGGTCATGCAGAGCTAGCGCTGCGTGAGCATGTGCCGATTATTCCGGCGGCGGTCATTGGCGCCGAAGACCAGTTCCCAATCGTTCACAACAGCAAACGTCTTGGGCGCCTGGTGGGTGCTCCGCATGTGCCGCTGTCGCTCTTTCCCGTGCCGATAGTGCCGATTCCGTTACCCGTGAAGTATCAAATCCTCTACGGCGAGCCGATCCTACTCGATCGCTCTACGGATGCGGACGATCCGCGCGCAGTGGACAACCTTGCGTGGCAGACCCGAACGGCCGTGCTCGCGCTCGTGCGGCAAGGGGTCAGAGAACGTAAGGGGATGTTCTCGTGAGCCGACTAAAGGCGGCGCTCGTCACGGGAGCCAGTACACCGCTCGGACGGCGTTTGTGTAGCGCGCTCGTAGACGCCGGCGTGCGGGTGCTTGCGGTTGGGCTCGAGGCAGTCGATGGCGTGGATTTGCCAGAGCCTGTACAGTATGAGCGCGTCGACTTGTCTCGCCCGCGCGAGTTGCATGACTTGTTCTTTGGAAAGGCAAAACAACTCGCCGTCGATACGGTGTTTCATTTGGCGACGCATCGTCGTCTCGACGCAAAAGGCGAACGTGTCCATGCACTGAATGTGGAAGCGTTGCGCCAGATGCTCCAAGCGAGTGAGAAGCACCCATCGATCACACGTTTCGTGTATCGGTCGTTTGCCGAGGTCTATCGCGTGGAGCAGGGCTTTTCGTCGCTCGTCGACGAAGAGCAGCCACTGGACCTGTCTACGGGCGCCCCGCAGTGGCAACGCGATCGCGTGGAGGCTGACTTGCTCGCCTGCTCACGCATGGGCATGACCAAACTCGAGATCATCGTGCTGCGCTGCGCGGATGTTTATGCGGCGGACTCTGGCTCCCAAATGCACGACTACCTGCGATCCTATGTGTGCCTCAGGCCACTCGGTTTTGACCCCATGATCAATCTGCTAGCGATCGATGACGCGGTTGCAGCTCTGCTGCGCGCCGGACAAGTGGCTCAGGTGCAAGGTGTGTTCAATGTGCCTGGCCGCGACGTTCTGCCTCTCGCCGCGTGTGTGCGTGTGGCGCATCGTCTGGATGTCCCCTTGCCCGGCCCGATCGTCTCGGCGCTCTACACTTTACGCAGGCGGACGATCGGTGCGCAGTTTTCGTATCGTCTCAGCGGCCAGCGTTTGCACTTTCCGAGCTTGCTCGATGGAAGACGTGCGGCGGGTACGCTTGGCTACAAACCGCAGCGTTCGGCGCTACGGCCTGAACGGTGGCTTGTCACCGGGGTGTAGCAGACTCGGGCGTGCTGTTCCCAAAAGGTAACGAGCCCCTCGTCCCAAGGGTTGTGCACGTACCTTGCAGTGGAGCGCGTCATGGAGCGCACGCTCATGCAATGGCTCGAACGCCAGCCGCGACGATGGACCTATCCTCTGGCTGGTCTTGTGCTCGCGATGGGCGCACCGGTTGGCTACTTCATTTTCCGATCGTTGCTGGCTGGACTCGTGCCTGCTCCGTGGTGGATGGACTTCGAGCTACGCGAGCGCTTCGACGCCTATCTGTACCTGACGGTCGCCACCGCGATTGTGTTCGTGAAACTCGGTTACACGCTCGGCGCGGATAGAGATCGACTTCGAGCCGAGTCTCTGACGGATCCGCTGACGAGCTTGCCGAATCGGCGTCAAGTGCAGGAGCGCGCGCGAAAGCTGCTGCTTGAGCGAAAGCCATCGGAACCGGTCTCGTTGTTGCTCATCGACCTCGACGGATCGAAACAGATTAACGAAACGCGCGGGCACGAAGGTGGCGATCGTGCATTGTGTGCTGTGGCAACAACGCTACGGAAGGTGTGTCGGCGTCAGGATGCCTTTGGACGCTACGGCGGAGACGAGTTCATTGTCATGCTCCCGAACATGCAGGCCGAGCGCGCCATGCGCTTGGCTCAGAGGCTCTGCGCGACAATGGTGGATGTCGCCGTCGCGCACGGCCTTGGTGTTTTGTCCTTCTCTATTGGCGTGACAGATACCAGTCGCGCTGGAACCAACACGTTCATGGGGCTCACACAAAGCGCAGACGCAGCGTTGCTCGTTGCCAAGCTGGACGGGAAGAACAGAGCGCATTTGAGTGCACCTTCCGATGTTGAGCGCACCTTGGTCCGGCCATTGCAGGCGCCCGCCCGCAAAGGAGCACTTTCATGAGCACAAAGACCATTCTCGCCGCGCTCGATTTCTCGAAGTTTTCACCCGCAGTCGTGACGTTCGCTGCCGACTTCGCGAGGCGCTACGATGCCGCTCTCACGTTCTTGCACGTCGCAGACGAGCCGAACCGGATGTTTCCCGAAGGTTTCGTCGCAGTGCAACCCGCGCGTGCCATGGAGCTTTTCAATCTGCTCGAACTGGGGCTGGGTGACGCGAAGAAAGAAGCCGTAGCAGCGGGCGTCAAGACGGTGCACACCTTGCTCGTCAAAGGTGTTCCCCATGCAGAGATCATCGAGATCGCCAAAACCAAGGGTTTCGATACCATCATCGTTGGTACGCACTCACGCCAAGGTGTGGTGCACGCCGTGATGGGTTCGGTCGCTGAGAAAATCGTGCGTCATGCGCCGTGCACCGTGATCACGGTCCGCGAGCAAGGTTGATACATCCATGCAACTGCGAACGACCCAGCTGACGGATCTCGATCCGCAGCATGTGTATGACGTTGTGATTGTCGGCGGCAGCTTCGCCGGCGCTGCTGCTGCGGTAGCATGCGCAAAGCGCGGAATGGATGTGCTCCTCTGCGAGCCCGGTCTTGCCAATGACAAACGGCTCGCCGGCGAGTTGCTTCAAGCGCCAGCAGCGCGTGCGCTAGAGGATCTTGGTTTTGGCGAAGCGGTTTGGTTGGCGGGTGCGGTGCCCGCTTGTGGCATTGCCATCGTCGCGCCAGGCCAGCGTGAGCCCGTCGTGCTACCCTATGCAGCGGTAGGCGGGTTGCACCCGAGTGGTCTTGCCATCGAACACGCTACGCTTGCTTCATTAATGCTGTCTCACGCTGCCAGGCAGCGTGGCGTGACTTACGTCGCCGCCAGGGCTCAGGCCTTGTCCGGGATCGAAGATGATGACGCAGCCACGGTGACGCTCACGCAGCAGTCGCAGCAGCAAACGGTCCGCGCTCGGATCGTCGTAGCGGCAGACGGCAAACAATCACGCATCCGCAAGCTTGCCGGTATTGGTGCGACCTTCGGGCCGTGCACGCGTATGTGTGGTCTCAAGATCTCCGGGCACCTTCCGTTCGAAGGGTTTGGTCACGTCTTTCTTGGCGAGCGGCGACCATTGCTGGCGTACCGCATTGCCCAAGACGCGATTCGTATTGTTTTTGAGCCTTACTCAGACAAGCCAGTGCGTGGCGATCTCGACGCGCTGCCGCCCATGCTTCGCGCGAAGGCCATAGAACAACTCGGCACTTCGCGCGTCGTGAGTGCTGTGATCAACCCGATGAGCGCCCTTGTGCGTGCGTTCGGCCGTGTTGCGCTCATCGGTGATGCGGGTGGTACCGTGCATCCGATCAGCGCGTCTGGCGTCTCGTTTGCGCTTGCTGACGCGCAATGTCTGACGGAATCACTCGCCACGCACCAATCGGACGAACGCTTTGCTGTGCTCGCGTATGCCAACGCGAGAGAACAACCCATGCGGACCCGTGCGGCACTTGGCGGCGCGTTGGCCGAGACGCTTTCCGGAGATTCGGAGGCCATGCGCGCGCTGCGTGAAGGGCTCTTGCACTATTGGGCAAGCGCAGAAAACAAAGCGGCGTCTATGGGACTGCTGTCTACCTACGACGGCCGGCCGTCTTCACTTGCGCTCGAGTATGGAAAGGTTGCGGTGAAGACGCTGCGACGTTTGCGTGTTTCGGGGGCATCGCTTGGAGACACCGCGCGCATTGGCGTTCAGCTCGGGCGAAAAGTGCTCGCCATGGCGCAGCAAGCGTGACGCACTCGCTCTAGATTTCTCATGGTTCGAGCCAGGGCTGCGGGATGTCGTTTGGTGCCGTGAGCGGCACGGTGATGTCCAAATGTTCGACTCGTAACCACCCCTCATTTCCAACGCGCGGTACATCAGCTTCGATGTGCAAAGTGACCTGCACCCGAGCATCGATCACGTCGAATGTTGCATCCAACTTCGCGCTGTCGAGGTAGGTGGTGATGCTGACCTCGGCCTCGGTTTCGTCGCCAATCGTTGCGACGACACGCACGGGAACGGCCATGCTGGTTGCGGCGTGAGGATAGACTCCCTCGGTGAGGGCTGCTTTGACCCCGTTTGGCAGCGTGAGCTCGACGCTTCGAATTGGCACTTCAATGCTCAAGTCGCGGGTGCTCGGGTCAGTTGGCCAGATGGTCATCGTGCCGCCGCTGGCGAACACGTGCAGTTCCCAGAGCTCCAAGGCGCCATCATGAACGCGCGCCCTCACTGCCGCTTCGGACACTTGCTGCGTCACCATGGTGGTGGCGCCTCCAAACGAGATGAGCTGCGTCACCCCAGGATTGGTGTTGCTCAGGGCCATCCCGCCAAGTCGCTCATAAAGGGCGTCGCTGGTTGTGGGTTTGGTCCAGCTGGCAACGTCATCGCTAGTCACTTCGAGGCAAGCGCTGTGGTCTTCTGCGCAGACGTAACCAATGGGGCAGGAAAGATCGTCTGCGCAGGAAATCACGGAACGAAGCCGAGTTTCGGAGCCGCAGTGAAAGGACAAAACGAGACAGCCGGCGAATAACACGCGTTTCATAGACACCGAGCTTTTCACCTTCCGTGCCACCTTTGACGACACGCAGAGCGGCTCCCTGAACGGGCGGTGTTACGAAGCTGTAGCAGTGCGGGCGGTGGGTGTTACCTTTCGTGCCGCTTCTTCTGGCTCGCGAACGATCAGCACGGAGCAGCTCAGGTGGTTGACGAACCATGCTGCGGTGGTCCCAAGGGCACGCTCTCCGAGGGTATAGCCGTGCGCACCAATGACAGTCAGCGTCGCTGGTTCGTTTGTTCTACTTGCGACGAGCTCGCGTGGACTTCTGATGTCAGCATGGACACTCACGCGTACGCATTCTCTCGCCTGTCTTTCGAGGACTTTTAGCTTGTGTTTGGCGTCGTTGAGCAGCAGCTCGTCCAGGTGAACCCCACGTTGGAGGGCGGCCTCGGGTACATTCGGTAGAGTCACGCCGCGAACCAGCTCCAGGTCGGAGTCAAACAGCTCGCCAAGACCGAGTGCAGCATCGAAGACGGCACGGCTGCAGGTGGAGCCGTCGAGCGCGCACACGATCTTGCGCCAAGGTGGTTCGTTCCGGACGACCAGGACGTTGCGGGTGGCGTGATTGACGACTTTTTGCGCCGTGGTGCCAATGACGCGGTCCAAGGCATCGTATCCATGCGAGCCGAGCATGATGAGCGTTGAGCCGAGCTTCTCGGCTTCATCACAAATGACTTCCCAGGCGACTCCCGTACGAACGAGGACGGTCCAGGTCACTGCGGGCACCAACTCGCTGCCTAGCTTGTTCAGCCGTGCCACTGCTTGCTCGTGCAAAAGTGCTTCGATTTGCGCGGGCTCTGAAATCAGAGCCTCGGCCGGCAGCGGAACATGCGCGGGAATGACGCTGAGTAGCACGAGGGGCGCGCCCGTGGTTTTGCTGTAAAAGTCAGCGGCTCGCAGCACGGCGGCTGCGCGTGGCGAATCATCTAACGCGACAAGAATAGGTGTTTTCTTTTGCGTCATGATTTTGCGCTCCGTACCAGCTCACGAAGGATGTCGACATAGCTCACGATTCCGAGCAGCGTTTCGTCATGCGGGTCAATGACGGGCACTGCGCCAATGCGGTTTTCGAGCAAAGTGTCCGCAATCTCCGTGAGCGTCGCATCAGGCGCGACGCTGATCACGTTGCTGTTCATGATACGGCTCACTGTGTTGCTCTCTCTCGCTTCCTCATAAAGGGCGTGCATGTCGCGCTCGCTCAGCATGCCTACGACGGTTTGCGCGCGCATCACGGGGAGATGGCGAATCTCGAGCGAATGCAGCACTTCGATGGCTTCAGCGATGGTGGCCGCAACGTCGATCACCATCGGGTCTTCTGTCATGATGTCGCAGGCAAGCACATGGACTGGCGAAGTGGCTGCGCGCACTCTGGTGCGGGTGTTCGGTCTGGGAATCGGTCGTGCTCGGCTCATAAGGGCTCCCTTGTGTTGTCGCATCGTTTGCTCTCGCTCGATGATGCAGTCGCGAGTGAGTGATGCAGGGGCCGTACCAGCGCCAATTGGAGTGCCTTCGTGCGCAGGGTTTCTTTTCGGTAACGCCATCGCGGCATGGGCTTTGCATTTTTTGCCCGCATGACGCGAATTTTGGTTCCCTTCGATTTCTCGCCCTTGGCCTTTCGTGCGCTCCGATTGGCATTGGGCGGTTTTCCTCCTGGTGATCCTGAACGCCTGATTGATGTTGTTTATGTCCATGAGAGCGGTGGCGACGACGCGTTAGTGCTTGCACGCCTCGTCAGCGATAGTGAGGCCACTGCCAAAGACGCTAGCGGCGTTCGTGTCGAGCAGCGTGTGTTGCACGGACCCGCGGGGCGTCAGCTCGTTGCGCACGCCGAGGCTACGTCCCCTGATCTCATCATCCTCGGCGCTCGCTCCCATGGAACGGCGAAGGATCTATTCGTGGGCCGCACTGCGTTTCGTGTTTTGCGTCACACGCGGGCTTCGGTGCTGATGCTCAAGCGGGATGAGACGACAATACCGCTGCGCAGCGTGGTGTGTGCGCTTGACCTCGAAAAAAGCGACGACGCTGCCATGGGTGTGCTGAAACAAGCCTCACATGTGTGCTCTGCTTCGGACGGAAAATTGTCTGTCGTTCATTTGATCGAAGAAGGCGTCGCCCCTGCATTTCTTCGTGGTGAGGTGAGCCATTTATGGGCGCAACTTGCACAGGACGCGCGCGTGAAGCTCGATGCATTAGTACGCCGAGCGCAAGTCCGCGCCGAGGTGGTGGACGTGTTGCGAGGTCACGTGCGTGAGCAACTGCCTCGTTTTGTGGAACGGGTGAACGCAGATCTCGTGGTGGTTGGTTCCGAGCACAAGGCTGCGATCGAGCGCCTGCTGCTCGGCTCGTTCGCAGAAACCGTCGTGCAGATTACACCGTGCGATGTGTTCGTCGTTCGCTGAAGGAAACGCATTCGTTTTTTGCACGAAGCGGCGCTCATGCCTGTGCTTCTTAAGTGGCGTTTGCGCGCATAACATTGCTATTTACGTTTGTCTGTATGTGCGTAGTTGTGTTGATAAAAAGAACACCTTGAGCTTGGTGTCTTCGAAAGTGTTTGCAGCCCTCTGGGCGGCGTGGCTACGGTCCTCCTCCAATGCGCCTCTCGCTGCTCGCTGCCATTTTCTTGTGCTGTGGAAAGCCAACGTCGCCCGCGTTGCCGCTGCAACCCGCCACCGACACCGAGCCCATTGTGCTCAGCAGCGTGAATGAAGAAGCCACGATCGAAATTGCGAGCTGGAACATCGAGTGGTTTGGCGCGCGGGATTTCGGACCCACGGACGAAGCGTTACAACTGGATCGTGTCGCTACCGTGCTCGCTCAGCTCGACGTCGACTTGATGGGGGTACAAGAGGTGGTTTCCGAAACCGCCTTTGCTGAGGTGATGGCGCGTTTGCCGACGAAACATGCGGTTCTCGCTACCGAGGCAGAACAGGGCCGCGCATTTTACGCAGACGACGAGCAAAAAGTGGGCTTGATCATGAGTGAGCGTTTCACTGTTGAGCGTGCGCGGTTGATCCTGACCGATCGTGTGCTCGATTTCGCAGGTAGGCCGCCGCTTGAAGTGCAGCTCAGCTTCGAAGAGGCCGGCCAGGCGCGCACGCTCGTTGTTATTGTCGTCCATCTCAAAGCGAGCGAGGACAAAACCAGCTATAACCTGCGTCTGCGTTCCGCTCAGGCGCT
>JBIKMD010000120.1:0-8045 GCA_044359465.1 Myxococcota bacterium | reverse complement strand
CAGGCCCATTGATGACCGTGTTTTGACAGCTGCTTTCGTACTGGGCTCCGACCACGAGCACGTTTCCGTCGAGCGCCACCGAAGTCCCGAACCAGTCGCCGGCGCCGTTGTTGAATGCCTTGACGACCACGTCTGATGCCCACAGACCTGCGCTTGGCTCGACGGTGATCCGGACGGTCGCTGTGCCAGTCCCGGTGACGTTCGTGGCCGTGACCACGTAGTCCGATGCCGCGATGGGTAAGGTGGGCGTGCCAGAAATCACGCCCGTCGACGTGTTGAAGCTGAGTCCCGTCTCGACACCCAGGTCAGGCGCAATGGCATAGCTGCTGACAGGCCCGCCGCTGAGCACCGGCGCGTTAGGCGTGATGACTTGGCCAACGATGTAAGAGACCGGTGTTGAGTAGCTCAAGATCGGCGCCCTTGGGTTGACCGTGATCGTCAGCGTCGCATTGGTCGAGCCGGACAAGTTGGTCGCCGTGATGACGTGCGCGTTCGGTCCAGTGGTGCCAGATGGTGCGCCGCTGATGATCCCGCTCGTGGTGTTTAGGCTGAGACCAGTAGGCAAAGGCGTGAGCGCTGACACCGCGTAAGTCGTTGGTGTGCCGCCCTGGAAAGCCGGAACGTTTGGGGTGATCGCAGAGCCATCGACGTAAGTCGCTGGATTGGGCGAGTAGACAAGATTGTAGGGCGGCGGATCTCTTACTTCGAGCGTCACCACGCGCTGCGAGCTCCCGCTGACGTTAGTCGCTGTCACCGTGTAGCCCGCCAAAGCGCTCAGCCCAGTTGGCGTGCCGGAAATGACACCGCTCGTCTGTGATATGCTGAGGCCAGTCGGTAGCGACGGAGCGACCGCATAAGATTCCACTGCGCCGCCGGCGATGACCGGGATGTTGTTCGTGATCGCTAGGCCTACAAAGTAGATCGCTGGGTTGGCTGGATACTGCAGACCCGTTGGCGCCGTCGGCACGCAGTTGCTCGTGGCAACCGAACAGAAGGTGTTCACGCCGCACACGCCGCACTCGCCCCCGCAGCCGTCGGAACCGCAGGTCTTGTTGGTGCAGCTCGGCACACAACACGCTGTAGCGCGGTCAGCGCAACAATTGCCGCGCGCCGCGCAGCCTTCGTCGCAGAAGCAGCCAGACGGCGCGCGGTTGCCGCAGCGGCCTTCGCACGAGTTGTCCGCTGGCGCCGTGTTCGGGGTTGCGCAGGTGCCGCTTTGGCACACTTGCGAGCCGCCGCATGTTCCGCAGCTGCCGCCGCAGGCGTCATTGCCGCAGTTGTTCGTCTCGCACAGGAGCGCCGTTCCAAACGCGCAAGGATTGGTGCACACGCCGTTTATGCACAGGCCGTTACCAAGACAGCCACCGCCTGATGGCGCGGTGGGCCCACTGACTGGCTGCGGGCCCACAGGAAGACAGAGCCCGCCGCAACCGTCGCTGCCGCAGTTGCTGCCTTCGCAATTGGGCGTGCACGGAACACAGGTGCCGGTGAGATTACATTCCTTGCTCGCGCACTCGTCCGAGAAAACGTTGTCCACGGTGCAGTCCGGATCGGCGACGCCGCATGCGCATTCACAATCGCGACCATCGTCGTATTTTTCCGGCGGGCACGTCCATTCGGCAGGCACTCGCGCAACGCAGGCAGCGCTGTCGTCGCACACGTCGCCGAGTGGGCAACCAGCGAGGAAGATGTCTCCAGTAAACCCGCTCGCGCCACTCAGGCCGCAGTCACTGTCAACCGCGCCGCAACCACAATGGCAAGTCGTTCCGTCAGCGTAGTCGGTGCCCGCGCAGGTCCAACCCGTGGGCGCGCAGACGCTCTCGGCTGTGCAAGTCTGACCGCCAGCGCACGTGCCGCACGATCCACCGCAGCCGTTATCGCCGCAGGTCTTGCCGTCGCAGACCGCCACACAAGGCGCGATGCACACGCCGGTATCCGGCTGACATTCGCTGAGCAGAGGATCGCTGCACGTGCCGCAGGTGCCGCCGCAGCCGTCGCTGCCGCAGTCGCGACCCACGCACGCTGGTTTGCACGTTTCCGCTACGCATTTGCCTTCTTCGGTACACTCTTCGCCGGCGCCGCATTCGCCGCAAAGACTTTCCGGACCGTCGCCCAAATAACAGCCGGAGAAACCGCAGGTGCGACCCGACTCGGAGCAGATCGTGGCGACGGGCTTACTACAGTCAAGCGTGTCCACTGGTGCGGTTGCGCAGCCAAACAGCATCAAGGAAGCGAAGGCGGCGAGCGGGACCGTTGTCGCGAGCCCAATGGACTGAGCAAAGCGCATCACAAAGCGCTCCGTACGGCGACCTTCTTGACGGCTTCGCGCATGCCGCGCTTCGGCACGGTCATATCTAGGATCGTCTCGAGCACCACGCGATCGGTCTCTGTTTTGAGCGCTTCATCGAGCAGCGTCTTCAGCTCTGGGGCTTCATTCGCCCAAGAACCTATGACGAAGGCGGCTTGTGCACGCACGGTCGGCTCGACGTCGCTAAACAGGGCTTGTTTGGTGATCTCGAGCGTCGCTTTTGGGCCGATCTCGCCGATGGTCGTGATGGCGTGGTGGCGGACGAGAAAGTCCTTGTCCTGCGCCACTCGCTCTACCAGCAGCGAGCGCACGTCTTCATTCGCTGGGTCCTCCAGCTTGCCAAGCGCAAGCACCGTTTGCGCGCGAACAAGCCGGTCTGGGTGGCGGCTAGCGTCACGCAAGAAAGGGAGCGCGTCGTTCGAATGGGTGGCGCCGAGCGCGCGGATCCAGCGAAGCGCTTCGTTTCGGTGGATGATCGTCGGTTGATTCACCGGCTCTGCTTGCGGGTTTTTGGCCACGATGGCGTTGTCTTCGAGCACCTTGACGCCGCGCCGGATGAAGGTCGTTAGACGTGCCTTCGCTTGTGCTGCTTCATCGTTATCTCGAAGCAAGTTTGCCAGCGCGATAATCGCCTGACCACGCACGAGCGGTTCTGGCGAGAAGCTGTCTTTGTCGAGCGTTTCCAGGAGCTCTTCGGTGGGCTCCGTCACGAAAGCGCTCACGCTGCGCGCAGCGCCGCGCGTTTCAAATGGCAGCTGGTCGTTCCCCATCAGCGCTACGAGTCCTTTCTGCGCGGGTTTGCTCGAGGCGTTTGCCAGTGACTCAATCAGTGTCCGCCTCACGGGCTCAGCAGTAGCGGTGCCAATGCTCGATACCGTTTTTGGCACGACCGTCGGATCGAGACGGATGAGCGACGCGAGATCGAAGCCGAAGCTCTTGCGTAGCTGCCACGCGCCAGCCGCGTCTGCGCGCTCGATATCGGAAACGATGCGCTCGAAGCTGCGACCGGCAACACGCTGGCGGTCGCGGTCGGCGTCCGACGCCTTTGGTAGCAGCGACAGATCCACGGGCTCGTACCCCGTTTCTTTTTGTAACTCGCCGACGGCCGCGAGCGCGCGCGCGCTATCTTCTTTTCTGCGGGTCAACGACAGCCGAATGGTACCCTTCATCTCGCGATCGACGCGCGCCGACATGCGAAAACGCTGCGTGACAGTTGCATCCAAGCTTTCGATCGCTTTGTCACTGGCGCCAAGCGTCGCTTGGCCGTTAGCGCCAAAGACTTCGTCTTCACCGACGACCATGGCGCGCTGAGCCCAGGTTTTTCTGTACTCGAAGACGCCGCGTCGCTCGTAGCGCACGACATAGGCGCCGTTGTTGTCGCGCTCTTCGTTCGTCCAGCTCAGCGCCGCCAAGTCGGAAGGCTGCGCGAGCTGTGCAATGGCTGCGATTTGCTCGAGCATGGCGCGCACCATTTGCGGCGTCTCGCTCGCGAACTCGGCGCGCCCGAGCGCCCCATTTTTCGCGATGTGCAGACGCCACGGACGACTGAACGCCTCAGACGGCTTTTCGGCGCTGGTGCCATCAATGTTTGCCCCGGTGAAGCCACCCTTGGCCTCGCTGATTAATGCGATTCGAACGTCCGCATCGCCGGCCGCGCGCACAACGTCGAGCTTGGCTGCGAGATCGTAATCAGTCGCCCCGCCTGGCCCTTCGAAGTGCAGCGCGTAAGACAGATCGTAAACACCCAGCAGGCCTGCAGCGCTTGACCCCTCGTCTTGCGAGGCTTCTACTGCGCGCGCCGCAGGTGCTTGCGCCACACTGATCGCGGCAGGCGCAGGTGCTCGCTGACGCGGATCAAACAGAAAAAAAGCGGCAGCAAGCGCGAGCGCTGCGCCAATGGCGAGTACCCAAGGTCGATGTGCGTGCATCATTTGCCTCCCAGATCGAGGACGAACTCACGTTTGGGTCCGCCGTAGATTCGTTGGTTGAGCTCAAACGCTTTGAGCTCGATGAGCTTGAGCTCCCATTCGATGCTGAACAGAAAGAAATCTGCCTCAGCGAATAGGCTCAGTGTCAGGCCAAGCAACGTCAGCTCGACCGAAATGTCGGCCCGCGAAACCAGCGAGTAGCGCGGCAAAGGTTCTTGAGTCTGCGGGTCACTGTCTTGTTCGACCGTCATCACCCAGCTCACCGGCAGCTTGACCTCGAGGAGGGTGAGTGTGGCGCGAACGCCGGCGCTGAAGTTGGCAAAGCCAGCGCTAGCTTGGAGCTCATAGCCCGTGTTGAAGCTCGACACGAAGCTCAGCTTTGCTTCGAGATCAGCCTCCGAGAAACCGGCCTCTACGGCGACGCAAGGTTCGACGATTGGCGCGCCCTCAACAGTGATGGGAACCGGTCCAAGATTGAAGACCTTCTCGAAGAAAATCGGTTCGGCTATCTTGGATTTCTTCAAGGCTTTTCTGATTTTCTCTGCAACTGCTTTACAGAGTGGCTTCGGCTTGATCGTCGGTTTTGGCAGCTCGAAATCGAGGTTCAGCTCGCACTCGCCACTGCCCTCCCAGGACCCGTTCTCCCATCTGCCGCCAGTACACGACGCGACCGGGTCGGCTTCCTCGGGAACGTCGATGCCTAGCACCGTAAACGAAGCCTCGGGCGCCGACGGCTTTTCTCCCGTTCTCGTCTCGATGTTCGCAGTGAAGTTGTAGATCGGGATGGGTAAGGTGAGCACCTCGACGTCGAGCTTTTCGACGAGCGAGGAGGTGCTCGTCCGGTCGTCACCTTCGCCGCTCACCTTGAACATCGCTTTGTTGGTCTGCGTGACCGCGAAGACGGCTATGTCGATACCACGCGCTCGATCGTTGCTGCTTTTTTGGCCGGTTTCGGTTCGTGGGTCGCCGCCGTCCGTACATAAACCAAGCTGGCGTCCGCAGTAGTTCGTCTCGCAGAATTCATCGCCATTGCCCGTCTCGGGCAGCTTGGTATCAGGATTGATGGGCGGGCACGGCGCGCCACGCGGGTTGCGCTTGGCGGTGCAGATCTCGTCGTTCGCTGCGCTCCAGAACACGCTTGACGTTCTGACGCAGTTATAAAAAGCGAGACTTCTGGCGTCTACGCTGGCCCCGCTTGTCGCGTCACCAACCCTTGGCGCCGTGCTGGCGAAGACGTTCGCTTGGTCTTGCAGCGCTCTGTACGCGCGGTCGTACGCGGCTGGGTCGCTTCTGAGCTTATCGAGGCTCTGGACGCTTTTGGCGAGGGCAGCCCCGACGCCTTTGCTTTCAAGCAAGACCACGTCCGGTGGAACATCCAGGCCAGGAATGCCGGCCGGGAACACAAGACCAAGGAATTGCAAATCGTTTGCAGTGATGAGCTGCAGCATGCCCTTGAGGTCTTCCATCGACGGAACCGGCGATGCAAAAAGCTTAGCCGGCCAATTCGCGTTCCAGGCCGATGAATGACCGGACTGCCAATTGTGAAACGATTTGTAGATAGACTGGCACGCTTCGGGGGTCATTAGCGCGCGTCGGCTGACGTAATTGGGCCGGCAACGCACGCAGATCGGGTAGCCATTGTCGAGGTTGCAGCTTTGTCCTGCCTCGCTGCAGGCCCTACATCCGTCCGTGATGCAGAGCTTCTTGAACTCCGGCGTGCATGTGCTTGGCGCTGGGCTCTTGCGGCAGTCCTCGCACCCCGTGAGCATCGCCGGCGTGCAGCGCGTGCGCCTCTCGTCGTTAGTTGGACGCAGGCGCACGTTGGCGTGGTGAAACTGCGGATTCGTGCTGAGCATGTACGCCGGGTCCGACTGCTGCCATTCATTGTAGTGTATGTCTGGGTCGACCCCGAACGGGCGCTCCTTCGTGGTGACCGCATGTCCGGAGTCGCAGGCAAAGGTGTCAAAGCCTGGGCTGTTGTCAGGGTCGTGGATGCCATCGTTGCCTACCCCTATGAGATCCAAGCCCTTGTACGGCGGTTTCCAAATGCAGGAGTCCGTAGGAGCGGAATCTACGCCGGACTCGAAATAGCGTTTGCACTCGCCACAGGTGAAACGATCGGCGTCTTGTTGGCTGATGTTGCGATAGCGCTCGTCGCAAAGCGACAGAGCTTCGGCCTCCGTGCGCGCGCTGCATTGCTGGTTGGTGCAGGCGGCGCTCGCGCACTCGACGTCGGCCACGCAGCTATCGGCAAAGATCTGTTTCTCTCGGCATAAGATGTCTCTTGCGCCATAGTCAGGACTGCTCTCGAGCACGGCGTAAGCATCGTTCGTGCACTCGGTGCAGACCGTCGTCGTCAGGGCTCCGCCTTCGACGCACGCGCGCCGCCCTACGTCGCAAGCTGCTTCAGCACAGCTTTGCGTGAGCTCGATGAGCTCGATCCCGCTGACGGTGCGTCCGTAGAGGCGAAACTCGCGGGCGTCGTAGAAGGCGTCTGCGGTAAACCAAAACTCTCTGATGTCGTAGCCAAAGCGCACGCGCCGCCGGGGTTCCTTTTGTAGTGACGCGCGAGAGAACTGGTCAATGCTTTGCGTGCTGCTCAGGTCTTTGCCTTTTTCGAGCTTGCCGTTGATGGCGACCTGCGGTCGGCTCTTGCCGTCGTAGCCCACGCCAATCCTGACCCAAGCGTCGGCGGGAATGGGCACTTGAAAGCGCTTACGACTGCCCCCCGCGTCGAACTGGTAGAACACATCCAACGCGCAGGCCTTGCCGTCGCACGAGAAGTCGGCACGAATGTCCCAAGGTAGTAAAAACGGCGTCGCGTGATCCGGCGCATCGCGGACGAGCCCAGGGTAAAAACCGCGCGTGCCTGCAGGAAAGTAAACGTCGAACACAGCGCCCATGCCCTGCAGCGGCGGGGCGTCCACTTGAATGCGGCCAGACCAGCGTTTGGCAAAGCGCATCGAGCCGTCGCGCCCAAGACTCACGCCGCCGTCGCCACCATACGTCACCAGCGGATCGCAGGTCTTTGTCTCTGGGTTGTATTGACACGAGCCGCCGTAGTCGTTCGGCGCCACAATGACCGCCGTTGCGCCGGATCCGCTCGTAGGACCCGGGTTCGCGAGCGAGCGTTCACTGCCAAACAAATCGAGGGGCCCCGTGAATCCAGAGGCTCCGCGCGGTCCTGACGCGCCAAACGGCGCCGCCGAGACCACACGCTCCGCGCTCGAGCCGCTCAGCCAAACCCGCGGCCCAGGCGAGCGCACCCGCTCGAGCCCTTCCTGATCGAGCGCCTCGCCGTAGGCGGCAGTCCAGGCCATGGGCACCGCGCCATAAGTGATCTCGCGCCGCTGACTCCACGTGAGCGCGTATTTGTACTTGCTGGTGCCTTCGCCGACGAGCTGACCATCGAGCCAAATACGAAGCGAGCCCGCGTTGCGCGTGACTGCCACGAAGTGCCAGGCGGAAGGGTCCATGGGCCAGGCGGTGCCGCCAACGACCACATCAAGATTCTTCACCAGAGGAGGAAGCTTTGGGTTTGCTGGGTCGACTACGAAGCTCGCGTCAGTATCAAAGCTCACGACCTCTGCGAAAGGCACCCCATCGCGTGCAGCCAGACGGAACACCGTTTCGACATTCTTGTCTCCCTGCTGGCTGAGTCGGAAGAGGTCGACCGTAGCCGGGGCGTTGTCTGGAAAGTAGTACCAACCTGCGAGGGTAAACTTCTCCGCGTTGGCAAACTCGGCAGTGAGGCCCTCCTCGACCTCCGTCGTTTCTTCGCCCACGCCAAAGGTGCCCCTCACTTCAGG
>JBIKMD010000119.1:0-8078 GCA_044359465.1 Myxococcota bacterium | reverse complement strand
TGCAACGCGTTCGAATCAACACCGCCGGACAGAATCTTGCCGGAGGGCGGAATGACCGTGTTGTACGCGCGAGCAAGACGCGTGATGGAGTCAAGGAGAATCACGACGTCACGGCCGTGTTCGACCAGGCGCTTGGCCTTTTCGATGACCATCTCAGCAACTTGCACGTGACGTTGCGCCGGCTCGTCGAAGGTGGAGCTGATGACTTCACCTTTAACGCCACGTTGCATGTCCGTGACTTCTTCAGGACGCTCGTCGATGAGCAACACGATCAACCATACGTCTGGGTGGTTCGTGGTGATCGCGTTAGCAATGTTTTGCAGCATCACCGTCTTACCTGCACGTGGCGGCGAGACGATTAGCGCGCGTTGCCCTTTTCCAATCGGAACGAGCAAGTCGATAATACGCGTGGAGAATTGCTTCTCTTCGGTCTCGAGCTTGAACTTCTCTTGCGGGTAGAGCGGCACGAGGTTGTCGAACAAGATCTTGTCGCGAGCCACTTCGGGATCTTCGAAGTTGATCTTGTCGCATTTCAGCAATGCGTAATAACGCTCACTGTCTTTTGGTGCGCGGATTTGACCTTCGACCGTGTCACCCGTCTGCAAATTGAAACGACGGATTTGCGATGGCGATACGTAAATATCGTCGTCGCCGCTCGTGTAGCTGTCGTCTGGCGAACGGAGGAAGCCGTAGCCATCTGGAAGCTTCTCGAGCACGCCTTCGGCAAAGATGATGCCGCCGCCATCATTGTGCGTTTGCAGAATGGCGCGGTTGAGCTGCTGACGCGTCATCGTCGCTGCGTTTTCAATGTTATATTCGCGAGCAATGCGGGCGAGCTCGCTGATCTTCATCTTCTTGAGCTCTTTGAGATTGATGCTCTGACCGGAGTGCGCGTCCGAGCTCACGTGGCCGCCGTGATGACCGCCGCCGCCGCCGTGGTTGCCGCCGCCGTGGTGGTCTCGGTTATCACCACGATGGTCGCGTGAGTCACGTTGTTGACCTTGAAAACCTTGTTCGTCCATTGCGGGATCCTCTTTAGGAAGGAAGTCGGGGTTCATGCGTTCCTGTTGCGGAACCGTGAGGATGCCCTCGTGAGAGTGGTGGCCACCACCGTGTGACCGTCGTCGACGCGTTGCCAGGGGAAACTCCGTCTCAACCCGACTCGAATGAGCACGCTCTTTGGGTCCGCAGGGCCACTATGGCCACGAGCCTTGAGGGTTGAGCTGTAAATGAACTCGGCGAGCAGTGCTGTCTGATCCGCGAACCGGGTGCGCTCATAAAGAACTAGTGCGCGAGTGTCAACACGTGAAACGAGAAAAGAGAACACTCAGAACCGAACCGACATCACACCACGCTTTGCCTCGCAACTGTGCAGGAGCAAGCTCTACGGGTCGAACAGCAAAAACACGTTGGTCTCCGCTAGTGGCCCAAGCCAAACGATTGTTTTGCCTCGCCAAACGAGATCCCCAAAAGGTGTCAGGGGCGTATTTGTGAGCGTGCCAAAACGGTGCGGCCGAAACGGTGCCAGGCACATATTCTCACGATTCCGACGACCATTCCCCAAAAGGTGCCAGGTACGTATTTTCGCTGAAAAACAAAAAGCGCCGGTGGCGAATCATCGCGCACCGACGCTTTTGTTTTACCGAGTTTCCCTCACGCGGCACTGCTGCTCGCGCGATTTGCACTGGCGTTATTTGCCACCCGCAGGTTCGCCGAAGCGGCCCGCTGGGTGAGCGTGGACCCCGCTTGCTGGCCCGTCATACTGCCCGGACTAGCGGTGGGACCCTGAGCGCATTACTTCGGCGCTTCTTCGGTCTTCTTCTCTTCGCCTTTCTTCTCTTCGCCTTTCTTGGCTTTGGCTTTCTTCTCTTCTTTTTTGGCTGGGGCAGCGTCTTCAGCGAACGAGGTGTTAGCGAAGAGGAACGCGGCGCCGAGGAACGAAACAGCAAGAAGCTTCTTCATGTGAATCTCCAAATGGTACGCCCACAATTGGGCGCTATTGGCTTATCAGACGTTCTGGGGTCATCGCTATTCAATCGCATCGTGTTTTTTTTTCGGGCACGGGGTCGCCCATAAACTTACATGCCGTGAGCGCGGCGGGGAAATTGTGCCCACCACGCATATGTCGTGCAGGCGGCTCCCAATCACCTGCTAGCTGCAAACCGTGCGCTCGTGGATGTTTGTGATGCTCATAGCCTGCGGTGGCGTCCAGCCGAAGGTCAAAAATGGATTCATCCGTGAGGCAAACGGCGGCATTCTACTGCTGCGAGGGGTGAACGTCTCCCAAGCCCACAAGCGAGCACCCTACTTCGACGACACGACAGACTACAGCTTCGTGCGCGAAACACTTGGGATGAACAGCGTCAGATTCTTGTTGCAGTGGCAGGCTATCGAGCCAGAGCGCGGCGCCTACGACCTCGCCTACCTCGATTCCATGCGCACCGAGCTAATGCGCGCCACCAGCGCTGGACTCTATGTCGTACTCGATATGCACCAGGACCTTTTCGGTGGCGGCTTTCAGGGCGGCAACGGCGCACCGGCCTGGGCCTGCGATCAAGCACACTACGCAGCCTTTCGTCCCCGAACCCCTTGGCTGCTTGGCTATACAGACGAGCACGTGATCGCGTGCTTCGATCGCTTCTGGAGCACCCACCAAGACGCGTTCGCCGAGGCTTGGCGCCAAGTGGCACGCGCCGTGGGGAAAAACGAGCGCGTCATTGGCGCAGACATCATCAATGAGCCGCACTGGGGCAGCGCAGATGCTGGTACCTTTGAAGCTACCGTACTGACGCCTTTTTACGACAGAGTGATTAGCGCGATTCGCGAGGAGCAGCCGGGTTGGCTCGCCTTCGTTGAGCCCTCGGCGAGTCGCAACCTAGGCATTGCGACGAGCCTGCGCCAACTGAAGGCAGAGAACGTCGTGTACGCACCGCACCTCTACGACGCAGCAGCAGAGACGGATCAGGGTTTCTCCCCCGCTCGCCGCGACGCGCTTCAAGCCACCGCGAACGCACTCGCGGAGGAAGCCCAACAACGCGGGTGGGCCTTATGGATTGGCGAGTACGGGGGCCAACCGGCGCACACTGGGATCACGGACTATATGGATGCTGTTTACGACTCCGTCTCGGCGCACCGCGCGGGCTCGGCCTATTGGCATCTCGGTCGCGATGCGGCGTATGGCATTTTCGACCGTACGGGTGAGGTGAAACAGACCTTGCTTGCTGCGATAGTCAGGCCCTACCCGGAGCGCGTCGCTGGCGAGCCCATCTCCATCACCTTCGACGAAGTGACGCGTGTCTTCACCCTCGAGCAAACAAGCGGCGCTGCAGGCAGTACCATCATCAGTGTTCCTGCGCGCGTGTATCCCCGCGGCATTCACTGCGAAGGCTGCACCGTTCGCGACGGCCGGGCCATCTTCGCGCACAGCCCCGCTCGCATCGTCATCACCCCCGAATGAGCCCTTTCTTCAGGTGGACGGAAGCTTCATTCCCAGCGTTTTGATCAAAAAACTCCATTGATCCGCGCGCTCTTCGATTTGTTTCGACGTGGGTTTACCCTTTCCGTGTCCGGCCTTGGTCTCGATGCGAGTGAGAATGGGGGCATCACCGCTTTGCGCAGCCTGCAGCGTGGCCGTGAACTTGTGACTGTGTGCAGGCACGACCCGATCATCGTGGTCCCCGGTGGTGACTAGGGTTGCCGGATAGGCCACCCCAGTTTTGATGTTGTGCAGCGGCGAGTACTTGTAGAGCACCTCAAAGCCCTCTTTGCTTTCACTCGAGCCGTAGTCACTCTTCCACGCCCAGCCGATCGTGAACTTGTGGAAGCGGAGCATATCCATGACACCTACTGCTGGAAGCGCGGCCCCAAACAACTCCGGACGCTGCGTGATTGACGCCCCAACCAGAAGCCCGCCGTTGCTGCCTCCGCCTATCGCAAGCTTTCGCGCCTGCGTGTATTTGTTCGCCACGAGCCACTCGGCTGCGGCGGCAAAATCGTCGAACACATTCTGTTTCTTCGCGAGACGTCCTGCATCATGCCACTGCGTGCCGTACTCGCCGCCGCCGCGCAGATTTGGCTGTGCATAAACGCCGCCCATTTCCATCCACGCCAGGTTTGCGGGACTGAAGCTGGGCGTCAGCGAAATCTGAAACCCGCCGTAGGCGTACAAATAGGTCGGGTTGTTGCCATCGAGCTGCAAACCCTTTTTGTGCGTGACGAACATGGGAATCTTGGTGCCATCCTTGGACGGATAGAACACCTGCTTAGTCTCGTAGTCGGCCGGATTGAAATCGACCTTGGGCTGGCGCCAGAGTGAGGTCGTTTTTTTGTCTAGGTTATAGCGGTAGATCGACGTGGGATAGGTGAAGCTCGTGAACGAGAAAAACGCTTCCTTGTCTTTGCGTTGCCCATGCACGTACCCGACGGTGCCGAGTGTTGGCAGCGCAATGTCATTCTCTTTTTTGCCACTGAGCGAGTACATGCGCAGCGCCTCGTGCGCGTCCGTACGCCACACCGTTGCGAAGCGCTCTCCAACCAGTGTGACCGCTGCGAGTACATCACGGTTGCCCACGCTCTCGGCGACGAGGGTCTTCCATTGTTTGGGGTCGCTCTTTTCGACTGCCTTCACGGACACCAAACGAAAACGCGGCGCATCCTTGTCAGTCAGCACGTAGAACTGGTCACCATCGCTGCCAATGACATTGTACGACGCGTCGAAAGCGTCGAACACTGCGACGGTCTTAGCGTCCTTCTTGCCGAGCTCGCGCACGTACAAGCGATTCTTACGCTCGGTGCTCTCACGCTGAGCGATCAGCAAGTACTTCCCATCGTCAGTGATCTCGGTGTCGTACATCCAATCGGGTTTGTCCGTGCGCTCGAACGTCACCACATCAGCAGTTTGCTCGGTGCCGAGCTTGTGGAAAAATACTTTCTGATTTTTCACCACGCCCTTGAGCTCATCGCCCCCTTTGGGCGCTGCAAAACCAGAATAGTAGAAACCGCTGCCGTCTTTGAGCCACGCAACGCTGGTGAACTTGGTCCATTTGATTTCATCTTTTTTATCCGCGCCGGTCGCCACATCACGGACGCGCCAGGTCACCCAGTCAGATCCACTCTCTGCAACCCCGTAGGCTGCGAGCGAGCCGTCGTCAGTGAAAATCACGTCACTCAAGGCAACGGTGCCGTCTTTGGCCATGCTGTTTGGGTCGATCAAAACGCGAGGAGTGCCTTCGAGCGCGTCCGCCACATACAGAACAGACTGATTTTGCAGGCCGTCGTTTTTGTAAAAGAAATAGCGGCCACCGCGTTTGGTGACCGGCGAATAGCGTTCGTAGTTCCACAACTTTGTCAGGCGCGCTTTCACGCGCTCGCGTTCCGGCACGGACTCGAGATACTCGCTTGTCACTTTGTTCTGCGCTTCCACCCAAGCTTTGGTGTCTGCGGCATTGTCGTCTTCTAGCCACCGATAGGGATCGGCCACTTTGGTGCCGAAATAATCGTCAGTGACTTCCACTTTTTTGGTGACCGGTGCCTTGGGCGCTGCGGCGAGTGAGAGCGCGAGAAAGAGTGCAATCATGGGCGCCTGATGGCGTACTCGACTGGATCAATCAAGAGCAGTGGGTTAGCGACCTGAACGATGCGTCGCCTGCTCTTGTGCTCAATCGCCATCATGTCCTGTAGGCCAGAAACCAAGGTCGCCGAGATTCCACGCGTGAACATGCTCACGTTGGTTGGTGCGCTGAGGCTCACCGGAGACGTGACCAAGCTACCTGACATTGGAGGAGACGTGCATCTCACGGTCTACTCCAGGGGAGATGAGGGGTATTGTCTGCGCCGAGGCGCCGTCCTTGCTGAAGCGCAGCAGCTCATACGCACGCCGGCAAAGAGCGATCTCACGAGTGGCACCGCCACCTATTCGGTGAAGTTCGAGGAGCCACCTGGGCAAACCTACCCCGTCACACTGTTTGTCACCGCGGAGTGGCAAACAACGCGCGCTCGGATACACGCCTGCGAGACAGACACTCTCTTTGGTGTGGGCGAAACGCGTAACGCATTTGCGGCCTACGGCATTAGCGGCGACGAAGCCGACACCTCCGCGTGCTGCCACTTTTTCCCGCAACCGTTGCAACTCACCGGACCAGGAACCGTGCTCGAAAATGTCGATCTGACGCTGACGGTGCGAACGACAGCGCCTTGCTCAGACCCGCTGGCCCGGGGCGACGCCTGTTATATGCGCCGCAACCAAGACGGCACGGAAACTGCCTGTGCACTGGCCCTCGGCACCACGCGTGACGACGTGCTCAGAGACCGAGATGGAAACGTTTGTGACTAAACCCCGCATTGGCATTAGCTGCGACTACGAGCTGCGCGAGCTGCGTGGTGTGCCTACGCCGCACCATGTCGTGCAGCACTACTATGTGGACGCCGTCTTACGCGCAGGCGGTTTGCCGGTGGTGCTCCCATCTG
The DNA here is from genome assembly GCA_044359465.1 of Myxococcota bacterium. GTDB lineage: Bacteria > Myxococcota > JADLHZ01 > JADLHZ01 > JADLHZ01 > JADLHZ01. The sequence goes on along the minus strand of JBIKMD010000119.1, from coordinate 1,613 downwards.
TAGACTCGGTGTTTGCGCCTGCCTACTTCGCAACCCTTGATGGGCTCGTGCTGAGCGGCGGCGATTTTGACATCGACCCCGCGCTCTTTGGTGAAGCGCCACATGAAAAGCTCGGACGCCTCGTGCCAGAACGCACGAATTTCGAGCTTGCTTTGCTCAAACTCTTTGAAGCGAGTGACCGTCCTGTGCTCGGTATCTGCGGTGGCATGCAGGCCATGAACGTCATGCGCGGAGGCGCTTTGTATCAAGACCTCCCGTCGCAGAGGCCGAGCGAAAAAAGTCACAGCCAAATTGGTGACAAGCGCGCCCCCTGGCACACGGTCACGCTCAGTGGTGCGCTCGCGTCGTGGCTCGGCAGCGACGCACTACCCGTCAACAGCACGCACCACCAAGCGGTGAAGACGCTCGGGCGCGGACTAGAAGCCACAGCGAGGGCTGAGGACGGCCTCATCGAGGGCTTCATCGACCCTGCGCGACGTTTCTACGTGGGCGTTCAGTGGCATCCAGAGGCCATGCTGGCCCGCGAACGCCACGATCCGCTCTACAGCCGTCTGGTCGCCGCTGCGCAGATCGCACCTCATCCTCTTTGACTTTTTCGCCGGAGACTTCGCTCCGACCCCCATCTTGCTGCTAAGCGCAGGCGCCTGATGGATGAACGTGACATTCCCCATTTTCCGCTGACGCTGCCACGCAACGCTTTCAACTTGCGCGAGGTTGCGCGGGCCGGTGACCTTTGGCGTGCTTGCCAGGACATTGCGATAGATGCGTCGACCCGGGCGGGCTGGCCACCCTCGCGTTATGTGAAAGAACGCACCGCCTACGTCATGCGATCAATGGTGTGTGTGCATCGGCGTGAAATCTCGCACGGCGATACGTTGCGCACACAAACCTGGGTGTCCAAGATCAAACGCGAGCTCATTTCCATGCGTGAAATCCGGATTCTTGTGGAAGACGAGCGCGGCGCGCTGCAGCCGGTCATCGATGCGACCCAAGAATGGGTGCACGTGTCAGCGGATCTCAAGCTGATGCGCAAACCCAAGGCGCTGCTCGACGCGATTGTCGCCATTGCGGGCACCCGCACCATCGACTTCCCCGAATTTGCACCCATCGATCTGGGTCGCGAATCACACTTCGCCTTCGACTGCTGGCAAACCTGGTCTGACCCGCTTGGTCATGTGAACCACCCCGTTTACGTCGATTGGGCGGATGAAGCCGTGGCGCGTGCCGTCAAACATGCAGGCCTGACGCCGAGCAATGTGGTGCCCATCGCCGAGACAGTCACCTATCGCAAAGGCGTGAGCCCAGGAATGCCGGTGGAGATTCGTAGCCGCGTCGTTGGCACCACGGCCGAAGGGGTAGTGATGACGCATACGATGAGCGATGACAAACAAGACATCTACGCCGAAGCCACGACCATTCGAAAAGTGCTTGGGGTGGACGCTGACGTTCTAGTGAACGCGCTCATTTAGTACTGCGCGCATGCACGAACGCTTCAATTGGAACAATCGCGTCTTCTTGGCCTGCGGAAAAGCGCATACCGACTGATCGCTGGTCCCCTTGTTTATCTACGCGCATTGCCTCGGCATAGAGCAGAACCTGCGACTGCTGACCTG
>JBIKMD010000327.1:0-5620 GCA_044359465.1 Myxococcota bacterium | reverse complement strand
GTTTGAGCTTCAATACATTCGGGTCAAACTGCGGCAGTTTGGACAGGCGGTCTTCAAAGGCCTGCCACTCGCTGACCGGGTAGGCCACCAGGCAGGGATCAATAGAGGTGGTAACAATGAGGCGCTCTTCGCCGACGGTTTGGGCGGTTCCGGACAAAATCTCGCGAAAACGGACGGGTAGGCTTACGCGTCCCTTCTGGTCGATTGTGTACTCGTGAAGCCCTCGGAACATCCGCCGCCCATATAATGGAGGTAAGTTGGGAGGTTTTCCCACCCTTTTCCACTTTTTGCCACTATGCCACGCGAAAATGGGTCGTCAAGCCGATTTGCGGGTGGTGAACACGCTTCAGGAAGAAAGTTTTTGACGGGTTATGATCATTCAGGTTAGGGCCGCCGACCGCCGATGCTGGAATTGACCGCCCTGCCAACGTTGACTGAAGTGCGAGCAAGGCTGGCGGACGAAGATCTCGTTTGCCCACCCGGTGTCGCGCTGTTCATCGCGCGCGAGCTCACGCGGGCGCTGGCGCAATGTTTTGAACATGGCCTCTGTCCGGCAGTGATTCCGCTCTCGTCCATTCAGGTCTCTTCCCTTGGTGAGATCTGCGTTCGTCCGGGTGACCCGCTTGCAAGCTCGGAGCGTGATGCAGTGGTGGCGATGGCGCACGCGCTGACCGCGTTCTCGAGTGCTTCTCCTGTCCTAGAAGCGATCACCCGGACGCTCTACGTAGAGAATACCTTTGCCGGCGCGCGCGAACGGATTGAGCGCCATGCCGACAAGCTCGGTGTGATGCTCGAGGTGAATGCGCTCGTGCGTTTGCTGTCGTACCTGGACACGCAGCCGAATCGCACGCTCAAAGAGCTTCCACTCTTCGAGCGCGCGCCGAGTTTGGATTTCGACATCGCGGTGCACGAGCCTGGTCGCGCTGCGCTGCCTCCGCCGCGGCCACAAGAAGACAGCGATCCCAACGCTTGGTTCTTGCGTGTGATCCCTAAGGCCATGCGCCACGCGCCAGCGGCTGAGCGCGTCGCCAAACGCTAGCCTCGTCCACCCTGTCTTTCAGTTGAGTCCTATGAAGGAGAGATGACGTCCGGTGAGGCCCTTGTCTCGCCGGTGCGAATAGAAGCGCCCGGGCTCACACATCGTACAAGGCGGCCTGCCGTCAATGTGTGAAAGAGGAATGCCGCAGGCGACGAGCGCCGCCACATTGGCGGCTTGCAGATCGACGTGCGCTTTGTCGCCTAAATCGCGGCGTACGAAAGCGGGGTCGAACTCGCGCGCCACGTCTTCACCTACTTCGAAGCAGCGCACACAAATGGACGGACCGAGCGCTGCTCGCACGGATGCCGCGCTGGTTTGCATTGCTTCGAACGTGCGCGCCACGACGCCATGCACTGTGCCTCGCCAGCCGGCATGCGCTGCTCCCACCACGCCCTCGGCGGCCAGCAACACCGGAACACAGTCCGCAGTGCCAATTGCTAAGGTGGCTCCGGGTAAGCAAGTGACGAGCGCGTCCGCTTCCATCTTGGCGACCTCACTCGGCGTCTGTTTGTCGACGACGACGACGTGCGTGCCGTGAACTTGTTTGACGATGAAGAGCGACGTGATGCCCGCAGCTTTCTGAAAACGCCGTAAATTCTCGGTCACGGCTGTGTCATCGTCGCCGGCGCCATGGCGTAAATTTAACGAAGCAAAGGGTCCAAGCGATACGCCGCCGTGACGGGTGACAAAGCCGTGACGTGAAAATTCTTGGAGAGCCGGACTTACGAGAAGCACTGGTTCATTAAGCATGATTCACATTTGACGTGCGGTTTTGGAGTGTCCGGCTACGCTTCCTTCGCGTTTACCTTAAGGAGGCTGTCGATGCACCGGTTACCGTCTCCACTACCGTGGCTGTCCGGAGTCTGTCTCGCCCTCGCACTCGGATCTGGCTGTGCCAAAACTGAATGCGTGAGTGACCAGGCGTTCTTCGAAAACAATGTGTTGCCGGTTTTGCAGAAAAACTGCCAAGCCTGCCACAACCCAACGGGTGATGCCCTGGGGACGGATTTCGTCCTCCGGCCAGCATCTCAGCCGGACTACATTGAGGCCAACCTCGAGGTATTCCGGACCAACTCGAATCGCATCGAGAAGGGGAAGGGGCCTTTGCTGCTAGTCAAACCGACGCGTCAAATCGCTCACCAAGGTGAGAAGCGCTTCGACATTGGCAGCCCGCAATACAAGGCGTTCGAAGAGATGATTCAGCGCTTCGAGAAACCAACGGCGAGCTGCCCTGGTGAAGTGCGCGTAGATGACCTCGCCGACGTCAAACAGATGGGCATCACGCAGACGTTTCGTAAGGCCACCATCGCCCTTGCTGGCCGCATCCCGACGGATGCTGAGGTAGACGCGATCGACGCCGACCCGGCGCAGCTTGATCCGCTGCTCGACACCGTCATGACCGAGGACGCGTTTTACACGCACCTACGCGAGTGGGCGAACGACTTGATGCTCACCGACAACGTGCTCAATCGCGGTGGCAACGTGGCGGCGGAACGCCTCGAAGATTACTGCGACCCGGACAACCAAGGCGGTCAATGCGACTATCCAAACGCCTATTTCTGGCGGAGCGATAGCGGCAATATCAACGGCAATAACGCCGCTGCGTTCGGCAATGCCGCCATTGCACGCGAACCGATTGAGCTGTTCGTCCACGTCGTCAAAGAAAACCGCCCATTCACTGAGATTATGACGGCTGACTACATCATGGTGAACGGGTATTCGGCCGTGAGCTACGGCATCAACCTGGGCATCACGCAGGGTGAGCAGAATATCATCAAGTTCCGCTCGCTCTCGGAGAATCCGGCGTACGCTACGCGCCCGAACCAAAGCGAACCAGACCCCACGGATTTCCGGGAAGGGCGCATTGCGAACTACCCCCACGCAGGTGTGCTGAGCTCGCCGATCTTCAATCAGGTCTATGACACCACGGACACCAACGTGAACCGCAAGCGTGCGCGCTTCGTGTTCAAATACTTCCTCGCGACCGACGTGCTGCGTGACACCGAGCGCCCTGTCGACATCGTGAACGTAGCCACGCAGAATCCGACGCAAAACGATGCGAACTGCAAATCCTGTCACGGCATCGTCGACCCAGTCGCCGGTGCGTTCCAGGACTTCGCGCAAAATGGCCGCTACAAAGTGCGCGACAAGAAGCTGTTCGAGTTCATGCGTCCGCCTGGATTCAAGGGCGAGGACGTTCCATCAGAAGAGCGCGCCATGGCCGTCAAATGGGTGGCTCAACGCATCGCTGCGGACCCGCGCTTCGTGACGGCTTCTGTGCGCTTTGCTTACACCGCTGTCACCGGTCAGAAACCACTTGAAGTGCCAACCGACAATGAAAGCCCAACCTTCGATGCGCGGATGAAGGCGTTCCGTATTCAGACCGAAGTGTTCAAGAAGATCGGCAAGATCTTCGTCGACAACGGCTACAACGTGAAGAGCGCCATGAAAGCCGTCATCAATTCGCAACTATTCCGCGCTGATGGCACCTACGGCGTGCCAAGTGCTGCCCGTGAGCAAGAGCTCTTCGACATCGGTACGGCCAACTTGCAAACGCCGGAGAACCTGTCGCGTAAGATTCGTGCGACGACGGGTTATCCTTGGATGCAAGGTAACGGTACAAGCCCAAACGATCTGCAACGTCGGCGCGACGGCCAGTCTGACTATCTGGTTCGCCGTGATGCCTTCAACGGTATGTTTGGCGGCATCGACTCGATCAATACGACCCAGCGTTTGCGCGCGCCAAACGGCATCATGACCAACATCGTCAAGCGCATGGCCAACGAAGTCTCATGTTTGGCCGTGCCGCAAGACTTCTCAAAACCCATCGCGCAGCGCGACCTGTTCCGCTACGTTGAGCCAAGCTACACCCCAGAAGACAACAACGGCTTCTTGGTTCAAGGCTCGGTCGACAAGATTAAGCAGAACATCAAGTGGTTGCACTGGCGCATTCTTGGCGAGCGTTTGGAGGACGGCGATCCTGAGATCGACCGCACCTACCAACTGTTCCTCGAGACGTGGCGTGAAGGTCGCGAGTACCAAAAAGCGGGGCGCCGCGCTGGTGACTATGTTGATGGGACGAACGGCTGCAACGCCGACAATACCTTCTACACCAACGAGCAGTTGCCCGATCTCGAAGACAACGACCTTGACGACGATCAATCGCCGCTCGGGGTGCAAGGCTTCAATCGAGTCAACGACGACCCTTACTTCACTGTGCGCACGTGGATGGCTGTTTCGGCCTATCTGCTCAGCGATCACAGCTTCATCTTCGAATAACGGACCGGAGGAACTGTCATGGATAGACGTGATTTCATGAAAGCAGCCGCGATGACCGGTCTCGCACTTGCGAGCCCGCTCGCTGTTCCCAAAAAAGCGCGTGCAGCGGATGATCCGTACACGGGCCTCTTCGTCATCACCGTGCATGCCGGCGGCGGATGGGATCCCACGAGTTTGTGTGATCCGAAGGGCTTCAACGGTAACACGGTGCCCGACGCTGCAAACACCGTGGAGATGAACAAGAGTTACGGCAAAGACGAGATCCGTCAGGCCGGTAACATCAAGTATGCGCCACTCTTTGACGCGGGTGTGGCGGCAACGGTGCGTGTTGGTAACCGCAACACCAACATACCTGAAGGCGTGAACCGCACTGCCATTGGCACTGCGGCGAACTTCTTTGAGAAGCACTATCAGCACCTCACCGTGGTCAACGGGATCGACGTACAGACGAATGATCACGACGGTGGCACGCGTAATACCTGGAGTGGTTTCCTGGCTGAGGGAAGGCCCACTTTTGCCGCTATGTTTGCCAGCGCCGTTGCGCGTGAGAAACCATTGGCGTTCATGACAGCGGGTGGCTACGACTTCACGGCAGGCACCGTGTCCGCCACGCGCACCGGCCAAACGGGGCAATTGCTGAACATCGCGCTGCCCAACGTGCGCAATCCCAATTCCGTCACGCCGGAGTATTTCCACACGCCGGATACGTATGCGCGCATCGAGCGTTTTCAACGCGAGCGAACGCAGGCTGCCGCTGAAGCTCAGCACCTGCCGCGTTGGCGCAATGCCCTCAACACCTTGTTCACGGTGCGTGACGGCAATAATGAGCTCAAGCGGGTGGTAGAGGTGCTCGGCAGCAACGTCGGAGGTAAGACGCTGCAAGCCAGCTTGAATGATCTGGGCAACAACGACTTTGCACGCCAAGTTCGTTTGGGCATTGGTGCCTACAAAGCCGGCATTGCAGCGTCACTCAATCTCGGTACGCCGGGCCCATTCGATACGCACTCGATGCATGATCAAAGTCAGATTCCGTCGTTGCGTCGTTTGCTCGCGAACGTGGACTTCATTTGGGAAGAGCTTGCCATTCAAGGCGTGGACCCAGCAAAGGTCATGATTATCGTTGGTTCGGACTTCGGGCGTACGCCGGGGTATAACGACGGTAATGGCAAGGACCACTGGTCCACCACAAGCATGATGTTCATGGGTGGTCCTGTGCCCGGCAACCGTGTTGTTGGTGCGTCTGACGAGCGCCACCGCATGCTCGCCTTGAACCCGAGCACATTGGCGCCGGATACGAACGGT
>JBIKMD010000117.1:0-8109 GCA_044359465.1 Myxococcota bacterium | reverse complement strand
ATATTCAGGGCGATCAAGTGTGCGAGGCCGACGGCTGTCCGTTGCCTTCGGTGTATCCGCGCAACTTCATCATTCGGCACATTCGTTCGCGCTCGCCTCTCGACGCCGATGGATTTCGTCTCCACCGCGCACAGCTTGGCGTGCTGGATCACGTCTCCACCGCGAATGCAGACGACGAGGCCATACAAATCTCGATTGCCAGCGACATTACCATCCAAAACACGCTGCTTGCCGAAACGCTTGGAGAACATAGCAACTACGGCGGCATGTTACTCAACTACAGCGATCCCACACGCGGCTTTGAGCTCACGCGGCTCTCGATTCACCACAATACTTGGAACCGTTTGGTCGGACGCATGCCGGAAGTATCGCGTGAAAACCCCTCCGCAGCGTTCACCACCATGGACCTCGAAGTCTCGAATAACCTGCTGTGGGACCCGGGTGCACCGGTCTACACCGCAACCACACTCGGGCAATCCGGAGACGATCCCGTGTATTTCCGCTTCAATTGGATTGGCAACTATGCTTTCGCCCGTCCGCTCGGCTCCGCTGCGCCAGAACCCGGAAACCCAGCCTACACCTACGGCATGATCAGCAGCGAGGCGACGAGCTCACCGCTGTCACGTCTCTTCTTCTCTGGTAACCGAATGAACCTGCATCCAACCCTCAGCGACTATGCGCTCGCTTACTGCTGCAATGACTTTGCGAGCGCAACGCCGCCTGCCAATCCTCCAGCGAATGCCATTGCTGCGCGTCACCCGTTCCCGACCATCAACTACACAGATGTCGCGCAGCTCCGTGCGCACATGGTGCAGAACGTTGGCGCGTTTCCTCGGGACCCAATGGACCGAAGGTTGATGGCGCCCGTGGCAAATGGATCCATCACCATGACGCGGCGCGATCAGAATCCAGCGAACGACGCGCTCTCCGTGGACTTCGCCGTCATGCCCGCCGCGCCTGCAGATACGGACGCAGACGGCATTCCTGATGCTTGGGAGACAAACAATGGACTCAATCCTGCGGTCGCCGCCGATGCCCGCGAAACATCGCTGTCTGTCGTCAAAACCGGGATCGCGGGCTACTCGAACCTAGAAGTCTACTTGAACGAGCTCAGCGACACACTGGTCGCCATGTAGTCATGCGTAGGTCGCAAAACAGAGTAAACTCCCAGAATGTTCCCTCGGTCTAAGAACGCACTCGTCATTGCGAGCCTGCCGTCTGTCACGCAATCCGGTTGCCTGGCGTTGTTCGCCATCAATGCGGCCACACCATCGAGTGATGGCGTCACTGATGACACGGGAGCCAGCGACGACTCTGACACGGACCAAGCACCAGGCGTGAGTGGGGAAACGGGGCCGACGCTGAGCACTGGCCCTACCGGGGAAACGGGACCGAGTGGTCCAACGGGTCCCACCGCAAGCTCTGGCCCCGCGCCCGTTCTATTCTTCACGGACATCACAGCAGGGCCGAACGCAGGAGGTCGCAACGCGGGAGGCGCTTACCTCACGATCTTCGGAGAGAATTTTGGCAGCACGCAAGGCACAGTCACAATCGGCGGTGTGGCGATTTCTCGCTATTTTTCTTGGGGGTCAAACAATGCCATCGCGCGCGATCTAGACCGCATTGTCGTGCAGTTGACGCAAGACTTGGCCGTGAACGGAACGACACCGCAGGACATCGTCGTCACGGTCGATGGGCGTAGCTCGAACACGCTTCCGTTCTATGTCTTGGACGCGTCCATGTCGCGCATCTTCTGGGTGGACGCAGCGAATCCATCACGCTGCGCGAGCGACACCTGTACGGGATGCGCGGGTCCTTCTGGGACCAGCGGAGGAACGCTCGCGGCGCCTTTCGAACGACCGGCGATGCTGCGCTGTAAAATGGCTGCGGGAGACATCGCGTACCTCTTGCCTGGCGACTACACGCAAGGCGCAGATAGCAGCGCACAGTCAGTGCTATCGATCACGGCGGGGTCGGACCCTGGATCCATCTCAGGCTTTCAGACCACGCTGACACGACCGCTAGCGATTGTTGGCGATCCAAGTGCTTTAGGGAGTGCGACGCTAAGAAAGTTACCAGGCGTCGTTGAGCGCGGCATCCGCAATTACGAAGAACACATGGATAATGTGACCATTGCGAATCTCCGCTTCGAAGATCTGCCCATCGCAGTCTACTCGGGCGGCGACAGATTGCGGATCATTGCGAATCAATTCGTCTCTTCAGGCATCGATGACACCTCTGACACGAATGGCGAAGGGGCCATGCTGATCGAGGCCTTCGCCGACGCTGCAGTGGCGCTCGGCAACCGCTTCGATGCGTGCGGCGCTGCCGGCGCTACAGGCTCCCTCTACGCTCCCGCCATGCGACTACGGGGCAAGGACTCGATCACAACAGATTCCAACATTCTCATCGCTTATAACGATCTGCGCGGCTCGCTCGGGCAAGCGAGCATCGCTGTTGCGCACGCGAACCTCGGCATTGGCGAGGGTCTGTTCGAAAATCTCACGCTTCGTGACAACTACATCGAAACAAATCGGACGGGTCACATCGCGATCGGCGGTGCAGGCACGATTGCAGCACCAACCCTCACCTCGCGCTTAGTTGGCAGCACACTCGTCGCAAACAACATCATCGTTTCCAGCGTCAATGCCATCGGGATTCAGGTGGCGGATACTGGCGTCGTCACGCTTGCACACAATACCCTTGTGGGTAGCGGGCTCGACGTTCGCGCGACGTCTGGCTTCAAAGTCAGCGTGATTGCATCGATTTTTCAGGTTCCCGGTGGCACTGCAGCACTGGTGGCATCAACGAACGCAATCAACGCTTTATCGCGGGAGAATGCGTTCTTCGACGGCACACTCAGTGCCTGCCCGAGCTGGGACTCCACTTGCATTGCCTCAGCGCTCAGCGCTGGTGTGAGCTTTGTGTCCGCCGCGGATCTGCACCTGGCACCTCAGAGCCCAGGTCAAGCAGGAGCAAGCAGCGTGGTCGCTGGCGCCGAGCGCGACTACTTTGGCCGCGCCAGACCAGCCGCGGGTGCGACCGTGGGTGCCATCGAAACGCTTCCGTAATCGCGTTCTTCGCGTAGCGTAGATGAGGTTTCAGAAGTCGAACGCGCCGGTCTTGGAATTGAACTCAATATGGAAACCGAAGGTGAACTCGGTTTGGCCATCTTTCATGAGTTGCTTGGGCGGATTCGGAAACGGCGCAGCGCGCCTGAATGCGCTGATGGCTTCTTTGTCCAAGAACTCAACGCCAGACGAACGCGCCACTTCCACGTTGGTCACGTCTCCGCTTTCGTTGAGGCGCACGCTCACCACGGTGACGCGGCTTTGGTAGCCGTAGATGTTGCCGGAAGGATCCCGGCGACGAAATTCGTTGATCGGCTTCCAGTGCTGACTCACTGACTGTTTCAAACGGTTGAAGAAAGGCGCGAACTTGAACTCGCGGCTGTTCAGGAAGGTGCCTTCTCCGTCGGCGATGTCTTCAGGCAAGAAGTCGTTGGCGGGTGCGCCAGCAATCTTCGCGAGCACACCTACGCTCGGGATGAGGTCCTTGGGCGACATCACCTTGGTGGCCTTGCTAGCTTCTCTGCCGTCTTCGGCCGCTTGCGCCTGCTCGCCGGGTTTCATCAGCAAACGGTTGCTGTTGCCCTGAGCAGCCTCGCTGGATTTTTTGTTCTGGAACATGCCGATTGCGTTGTCGATCGAGAGCTCCAAACGGTCAGACTTCTCGACTGTTGGAATCTCCATGACGGCTTGTTCTTTTTTCTTCTCTTCCTTCTTGGCTATCGCCGCCTGCTCTTTAGTCGTCGCGGCCGCCGCATCACCTTGCGTGGGATTCGGCGCTTGCAAGAGCCCTGTCACTTCGTTGGTCGCGCGCTTGTAGTCTTGCGTGCGGTTGCGGCTCTTGGTCTCTTTCTTGGTATTGGTGTTGAACTCAGACAGGAACTTGGCTTCCTTGGGCACGCTCGCGTCGGGCGAGGCTGGCAGATCAACAATCTGTTTGTTGTCGAGCTTGCTCAGCTCCTCTTCATCCTTCTTTTTCTCTTCGTCTTTTTTCTTCTCGGCGAGCGCCTGCTGCAGCTCTTCGCGCCGTTTCTTCTGCTCCGGCGTCAGAATTTGTTTGTTCTTTTGGAAATCGCTCGCAGACACCATGCGGGAAACCACGCGTGTGGTCTTCTGATCAGCACCGAGCGAAAATCCACCAACGGCAACCAGCGTGAGTAGGGCCAAATTAAACAGAACAGACGCGAGCAACGCCACGCTCTGCCGGCGAACCGGATCACGTCTGAGTTTGGCGCCGATGTCGCTCAGTCTTTTCATTCAGCTCCACGATAAACCCGAAGTCTTGCCTTAGGAAGATGTTTTAACGCTTGGCAATGGGCAACGCTAGCGTTTGACGGCCGCCCCCCTGTCCCAAGCTTCATGTAAGATAAGGTAGTCCACCCGCTACGGAAGCGTTTTTTCAGCCTTCTGCTAAGGATGACGCGTAGTTGCCGAGCGACGGCGGGCGCGGAAACGCCGGGCTCTCGCCGGAATCATTCGAAAAAAAGAGATGTCTTTGGTGAGCCCAGACGGGCTTAGAGGATGTTGGCCGCGAGCTCGGCGAGATCCGAGCGTTCGCCTTTGGACATGGTGACATGGCCCGCGATGCGCTGCGTGCGGAAGTGATTCATGACGTAGACCAGGCCGTTGTTGGTGGCGTCCACGTAGGGATTGTCGATTTGGTACGGATCGCCAGCGAGCACGATCTTCGTATTGTCACCCGCACGCGTCAGAATCGTCTTCACTTCGTGCGGCGTCAGATTCTGCGCTTCATCCACAATCATGAACTGATTCGGAATCGAACGGCCGCGGATGTACGTCAGCGGTTCGATTTCGATGATGCCCATATCGATGAGCTCATGGTGCCCGCGGCCCGACTTCTTGTCGCGCTGGCTGAGCCCCATTAGGAACTCGACGTTGTCGTAGATGGGCTGCATCCATGGCGACATTTTCTCTTCAACGTCACCTGGGAGGAAACCGATATCTTTCCCGAGCGGCATGACAGGACGCGAGACCAGCAGCTTCTGGAACGCGTTCTCTTCTGTCACCTTCTGCAGGCCAGCAGCCACGGCGAGGAGCGTTTTACCCGTACCAGCGCGGCCAATGAGCGTGACGAGCTTGATATCGTCGTTCATCAGCAGGTCGCACGCGAAGCTCTGCTCTTTGTTGCGCGGACGAATGCCCCACATGCCGTCTTTGAGACGCATGATGGGCTCGACGCGTTTTTGGTCCCACGCCACTTTGCCGAGCGCCGTGTGGCTCGCATTGTCGCGGTTGCGGATGATGACGAACTGGTTCGGGCTCCACTCCGGGTTCCACAGGTTCACAAACCCGTCGCGATAAAACGCGTCGATTTGATCCCCATCCGTCTCGACCTCGACGACACCCGTGTAATGCTCGGAGGTGTCCATCTTGTCTGCTTCGTAGTCTTGGACCGTGAGGCCAAGCGCATCAGCACGGATGCGCAGCGCGATGTCCTTGGTGACGAAGACCGTCGGTTGGTCCTTGTTACGCGTCTTTACCTCGAGCGCAGTGGCAAGGATTCGGTTGTCCGCCATGTGACCATCAGCGAAGAACTCACGCTGCAGCTCACGGTTGGTGAAGGCGACGAACAAACGTCCGCCGCTCTCGTTGGATACCCCTTCTGCCAAGCGGCCGCGCAAACGCATGGCATCGAGCTGCCGAGCCACCTGGCGCGCATTGCGACCGAGCTCGGATAGATCTTTCTTGAACGTATCCACTTCTTCGATCACGTAGATCGGAATGACGACGTCGTTGTCTTCGAACGCGGACAGCGACAGTGGATCGTGCAAGAGGACGTTCGTATCGAGCACGTAGGTCTTTTTCATTTCACTCCATAGGCGACGCTTCGATTACGTCCCCCGTGTTTCGCTCTATAAAGAGCCTCATCTGCCCTTGAGATCAATAGGTCGGCAGATCCTGCGTCATCGGGGAAGGTGGCAATGCCGAGCGACAAAGTGACTTTTAGCTTACCGTGCTCGGTTAAAATCAATTCGCGGGCGATTCTTTCGCGCATGCGTTCGGCTGTTAATTTTGCACCTGCGGCATCCGTCTCGCTCATCAAAACGGCGAATTCTTCTCCGCCCAGGCGTCCAACGACGTCCGCTTTGCGTGCCTCTTGGGCGAGCAAGCGAGAGATGACTTTGAGCACCGCATCACCCGCTGGATGGCCGTAGGTGTCGTTGACCGATTTGAAATGGTCGATATCGCACAGGAGAACGCTCAGTTTGCGCCCGTAGCGTTCTGCGAGCCCCAGGCGCTCGGCAAACACTTGGTTGAAGAAACGGCGGTTGTACAGGCCGGTCAGCGCGTCTGTCGTGGCCATGCGCTCCATGGCCTCATTGAGCTTGGCGTTCATCAAGCTCGTTGCCACTTGCTGCGAGAGCGCGTGCAACATGACCTCTACGTTTGGTGCAAACTGGCCTTTTTTCGTGGTGACGATCCAAGTGCCAACGGGCTCGCCCGCCGCAAACAGCGGAAACACCCGCGCAGCAGTGAGGCCGCTCACCGGAAGATCCTTTCCAAACAAACTGTGCTCACCAATTGGCACACCTGGGAGCGGGAGCACGCTCTTCGTCTTGAGCGCCGTTGCAACAAGCGCGCTCGGATCGCGCAGCGTCTCCCCTACTTCTAGGCTGATCTTGCCGCGGGCTGCACGCAGCACATGCTCGCTTTGGTCAGCGTTACAGGTGGTGATGCACACGAGCGCGGGATCACACAATGACGCGGCAGACTGCATGGCAGCGTCCGCCACGTCTTCAATCGTACGCGTAGAAGCAAACGCTGCGCTCGCCTTGAAGAATTTCTCACGGCCGCGGCGCTCGCGGTCCATTTGCGCGAACAAACGCTCGACTTCGAGGGTACGAGCAACTTCACGGGCGAGCGATTCAAGCAGGTCGAGCTCGTCTTTGGTGAAGGCCTTGCCGTTCTGGCGATCGCACACCATCACACCGCGCACGATGGGTTCAGAAGGGGCGGTCCGATCGAAGATGGGCACGCCCATGAACTCGGTCACCGCGTCTGCCGCAGGCTCATTTTCGTAGTAGGTCAGTCCACGGTAGTTGTGCAGCGCGGTCAAACACAGTGGCGCTTTTTTCGTGAGCATGACGCCAAAGACGCCTTCTTTGGCGGGGAGGTCCCCGCCTTTGAGCTCTTCCCCAAACCCGCGCACTTCTTTGAGCTGTAAAAAGGTCCCGGAGGGGTCGAGCACGAACACCGCCAGATTACGGGGAAGCAGCGCCTTCTCACCGACAACAAGCAAGTTATAGAGGGCTTCGCGCACGGCAGAGACGGACCCGAGCACGCGGCGCTTTTCGCTTTCCTCCGCGTCTTGCAGGTGGAGCGCGCCAACCAAACGATACTCGCGGGCGTCTTCGTACAGGGCTTCGAGCTCGCGCGAGATGCCGTCTTTCACGGCAAAACGCCGCTGCGCCAAATCACCGCGCAGGAACACGGCGTAGAGCACAGCAAAGAAGCCGTTGAAGGTGAGGTGCGACACATAGGTCTGCGCAGGCGTGCTCGCAGCGAGCACATGCGTCCCTTCGAGCCCCACCATCAGAAAGAACAAAAACGACGCCTCGGGCCACGGCAAGAACACCGCAAAATACGCCACGAGCGCATAGAACAGCGGGTACATGGGCCCGTTGTAGCCGCCGAGCGTTGCCACGAGGCTCGCCGACGCGGCAATGAACAACAAGCCAATCTCGAACTGCGCACTACGCGAAAACGAACGGCTTGCGCCGCGTTCTAACGCAATCGAATAGAGTGCGAAGGTGCGCCAGAGCAGCGCCACCCAAACGCCGGCAAAGACGATGAGCGCTTCGTTCGGCACTGGCGGGCGCAAGCGGCCAGAGATCGCAAGGTACAAAACGGCGGAGTACGCAAGTACGCCTATCGCCACTTGGCTGAGCGAAGCCCACGCTGTGCGCAGCGCGTACTTGAGGGTTGCCGCTGCCGTGCTCGGCCGTTTCGAGAGTAGGCTCGGAGGCCGAAAACTGCCGCGCAGAACGCCGTGCACTTCTTCAGCGGGCTCACTGGGGGT
>JBIKMD010000115.1:0-8145 GCA_044359465.1 Myxococcota bacterium | reverse complement strand
CCGGACAAGCGCTTCGCTAGTGCACGCCAAGTAGGCGAGCAGCTACTCGCCATCGTCCGCAGTAGCCCTCACGCAGAGCCGCGCTTCGCACTGCAAGCGGCGCAAAAAAAAACGTCGGGCCTCACCACCTCGCAATTGATCCCACTCGATGCGCTCAGCGCGGATCCACGGCACACCATGGTGATGTTGCGACAGAAGAAGGCGCCGGAGCTGCAGGTCAAACAAGGGGCTCCGCCGCGCGCACCGATGCAGCGCACACCACTACCCCGCGACCTACTCGTGACGGCGGAAGCGCCCAAAAGCGCGCCCGCCCCTAAGCCTCGCTCGGTGAACGTGCTATTCTGGGCCATGATTGCCGCCAGCACTATTGTCGTAGTGGGACTGCTCGTTGCTGAGCTCGATGCGATGCGAGGCGTACGCGCCTGGTTGCAGCGGGTCTTCGGAGGTTGATACACGTGCGCATGCGTTTCACTTTAGCGCTTTCTGTTCTTGCTGCGTTTTCTCACATGGCGTGCCGCCGTGCCTATTTTGCACAGCAAGACGACGTCCGCGTAGAAGCCGTGAAAAAAGAGATCACCATCTCCGTGCCCAATGAGAGCGACATCTTGTTCGTCCTCGATAACTCTGGGTCGATGGGTGAAGAAATCGACAACATGCGCTGCAGCATTACCGGCTTCGTGCAGGCGCTCAGCGCCACGGGCAACAAGTTTCGTGTTGCCGTCACAACAACGGACAACCAAGATCAGACGAATGGCAACTGCGTCGCGCCGCCCGGCCTTTCAGCCTCAGTGGACCCATTGCGCCACGGCCGCTGCGGTCGTTTCCTCGCGCCTAAAGGTAAAGCTGCATTTCTCAAGCGCGAAGACTTCGCCACACCAGAAGCAATGGCAGCCGAGTTCGCAAGCTATTTGCAGCGCGACAATGCGACCATCACCACGACTGGCAGCGCGGTAGAGCAGCCACTCAAAAGTGCGATCGCCGCAACTGACCCTGCGCTCGCAACGGCGGGGGCCGCAAACGAAGGCTTCTTTCGGCCCGACGCGCTGCTCCTAGTCATCATCGTCAGCGACGAAAGCGATTGTTCGTTCGACGCAGACAAAGCGCCCACCTTCGCTTCCTCCTCAACGCCGCAGCCCTTTGGCTTCGATTGCTACGCGCAGGCCGCAGACCTCGTTTCACCAGAAACCTGGGCGGCACGTTTGCTCGAACGCAAAGGCGGCAATCGCGACCTCGTGCGCGTGGGGCTCATCTCCTCCTCCGCAAAAGACGCGAGTGGCTTTTTGAAACCCGCGTCCTGCCGCGTGACGGAAATCGGCGGCCAATCTGTGGCCACAGATGATTGCGCTTGCTTCTACTTGAACCCCGCGCAGGGCGCGCGTTCCTATTGCGCGTTCACCAAGCTGAGCACACCGAGCACGCTGACCAGCGGCACTTGCGGCAGCATGGGACCGGTCTCCACGCCAAGTAACGTGTGCCCAGCGACGCCACCCGCAAACCCAGGCGAAGGCAATTGCTGCATTGCGCTCGCCAACGACCGTTTGTTTGCCTTCACCAATCAGTTCGAGAACGAGAAAGACACCATTTGTCAGAAAGATTTCTCGTCAACGCTGCTGAGGCTTGCCGATCTGGCAGACCGCCAGTGCTTCTCGCTAGAGAAGGAACCGCTCGGCGGCGACCCTGCAAACGTCGAGCTCAAGATCAAACGCAAAGACGAAAGCACTTTCACCGTCATTCCACTCACCACAGAGGCGGAGCGCGGTGACGGTTGGTACTACACCGTCAGTGGTGACCAACCCACCGCGTGTTTGAGCGGCACGTTCAAACGCAAGACCGGAGATACGCTCAGTTTGTTCGTCGTTTCTAGCTTCAGCACCGATGCACCCACCGATACGCCGGCCGAGTAAAGCGCCAAGACATAAAGCGCACCTCAAAAAGATTTCGGTTGACCGCGTCGTGCGATGTGAGCACAAGGCATATCCATCGCTTGTGAAGATTCTTGAAACTTCCGCCTTCGGAAGCTCGTTAGAATGGCTCACCACTTAGGAGGCCGATGTGACGCGACCCAAACGCATCATCGCTTTCATTCCGCGAGTGCTTGCTCCACGCCCAATTACTTTCGACACACCCACCGTGATTATTGGCAGCCGGCCGGATGCAGATCTGGTGCTCGATGATGCATCAGAGCCCGTGCACGCGCTCGTGCGGCTGCGCGGCGAATCGGTGGAGATGGCGGCGTTTGGCCCCGTGGAGCTGAACGGCACGCTTGTGGAACGCGCCACACTCGCAGAAGGTGACCACCTGCGCATTGGTCGTTTCTCTTTTGTCTTCGTGACGATGGAACAGCAGGAAGAAGAAACGAGACCCCAGCCGCCCGTGGAGCTGCCGAATCTCGAAGGCATGCTCAGCGGTGTCGATCGTGATCCCGCGGGTATTCCGAACGCCGTCATTGCCAGTGGTGATGCCCCGCTCGCAGCCGCCGAACTGCGCACGGAAGTCGCCTTGTTCTGGGGCAATGAGTTGCTGCAAGTTGCGCACTTCGCAGAGGGCGCCACCGTTCGTGTGGGCGAGGGCGCGGGGAACGACTTCGTGCTTGCCGCCAAAGAGATCAAAGACAAGAGCTTTGTGCTCGTGGGGCCAGGCAACATCGTCCATGTGCCAAGTACTGCCGCGGTCGAAGTAGGCACATCGACGCAGCGTTTGGATCGCGCGGCACTCGTTGAAAGCGCGCGGCTCACCAGTGAGCGTTTGCATTTAGAAAAAAACGAGAAGGTCGCCATTGGGCTAGGCGCATTGACGCTGGTGATCAAACGTGTGCCGAGCGCGCATGCAGTTGCGCGTCCCATGAGCGCACGCATCGATGAAGCGTTTGTCGGTACGCTCGCTTTCACGGGCGTCGTCGCTGCGTTTTTGATCGGGCTGACACTGCTCACACCGCAAGCGCAAGATGATCCGCGAGAGCTTCTGAGCGCGCAGCGTCGCACGCCACCGTCGATCACGTTTCAGAAGCCCAAGCCACAACCGAGCGCGGGTTCGCAAGCACCGAACACCATCGGTACGCTTGGGCGGCCATCCAGCACCAAGCAGCACACGGCACCCGCTAAACGCGCGCAAGACGTCGGGCTGCTCGCCATTCTCAAGGGAAGCAAAAGCACAGTGGCGACCAATGTGCTCGGCGCTGGGGGCTTGGGCGAAGCGCTGAACAAACTCGCCAGTGGGCTCGCAGGTCGTGATCAAGGTGAGCAGCACGGCACCGGCGGACTCGGTACGCGCGGAACGGACGCAGGCGGCGGAGGCACCACCCAAGGCATTGGCCCGCTAGGCAACGGCGGCAAGGACGGCCTTGGTGATGTCGACCTTGGACCGGGCACGCGCGCAGAACGAGCCATTCAAGTAGACCAGAGCGGCAAAACCAATGACGGCTTGAGCCGTGAACACATCGCCCGTGTGCTCGAACGCGCGCAGAGCCAGTTTCGCCACTGTTATGATCAAGCGCTCGGCCGAGCCCCGAACTTGCACGGCAAAGTGTCGCTAGAGTTCACGATTGGCCAGGACGGAAGCGTGAGCGGAACCCGCGCAGTGAGCACCTTGCAAGATCGGGAAGTGGAAGGCTGTCTCGAGCGCGTGGTGCGACGCTTGCGCTTTGCCGAACCCAAGGGTGGGGGCACGGTCAGCGTGAAATACCCACTCGTTTTCACGACTTCCGGCCACTAAGGCGCGCCCTCGCAAAGGCGAACGCTCCTACACGCAACATCAGCGTCTCCCCATCCGACAACTGGGCCAATGCTCGCCCCGGTATCAAGGCGCTATTCCGCCTTTAAATTGGTCGTTTTGTCCCAGATTTTGCTTGGTTTTACCGGGGGTGCGGGGTTTGGCGCGTGTGACGCCTGTGACCACCCGCCAACGCCTATCGACCCGGGTCCCACGGGGAGCACAGGGTCAACTGGCACGACGGGTTCAACGGGAACAACGGGCGCTACCGGAACAACGGGTTCGACTGGCCCCACCTCGGCTCAATTTGGGCTCGATTCGCGGCCGAACAACACAACCTGCGCTGCGCCCGCCCGGCCAGGGCCGAGCACGGGTGTCCAGTTACAAGCGATGTTCCCTGGCCTCGCGTTCAACTCCCTCACGCAAGCGGCGCGTGTACAATTCGCAAGCGGTGAGCCGTACCATTGGCTCATGGTCGAAAAAGACGGCCTCGTACGCTTGGTGAAAGACGCGGCACCCACCACTGCGTACACTTTTTTGAACGTCGAAGACTCTGCGTCTGGCGCTGATCGCGTGATGTCCTCCTGCTACGAATGCGGCTTGCTCGGCATGGCGGTGGACCCAGAGTACCGCAGCAACCGGCGCATCTACGTCTCTTACACCTCGAATAAAGGGTGCTCTGCCGGCGTGACGATGTGCTCGTACCTCTCGCGTTTCACGGTCACACCAAACGCGGCGCGCACCAGTTTCACGGCCTCAGCTGAAACAGTGCTGCTAAAGTTCGACCAACCCTACGACAACCACAATGGCGGCGGTGTCGCCTTTGGCCCAGACGGCATGCTCTACGCCTCATTTGGCGATGGGGGCAGCTACCTCGACTCACTTGGCAACGCTCAAAACAAGAACGTGTGCCTCGGAAAAATCCTTCGTATGGATGTGAGCGGCACCGGCGGACCCGTCGCGCCCGCAGACAATCCATTCATCAGCACCTGTCCTGCAGGCAACCAATGCTGTCCGCTCGTGCATGCTTACGGTTTGCGCAATCCTTGGCGCCTCAGCTTCGACCGCACCACCGGCGTGCTGTGGAGCGCAGACGTTGGACAAGACGACTTCGAAGAGATCAACAAGATCGCACGCGGCGCAAACTACGGCTGGCCGTGTTTCGAAGCCTCGCACCGCATCAATAGCACGGGCACCTGCGCGACCATCAGCGGTCAAAGTGCGCCCGTTGCCGAGTATTCCAATGACGTGGGCAATCGCCAATCGGTGACTGGCGGCTACGTCTATCGCGGCTCGGCAGTCGATCAGATCAAAGGACAGTACATCTTTGGTGACTTTGGCTCTCGCGAGCTGTGGTCGTTGCCCATCGCTGCTACACCGACTGTGTTCGAGCCTGCCTCTCTCATCACGACGCCGGCGAACATCTCCACCTTCGCCGAGGACGAGCTCGGCGAGCTTTACGTCCTGAATCTCTATGGCTCGCAAGGCACGCAGTTCTACAAGATCGTCCCGGCGAGTGGTGGCAGCGGCAGCTTCCCGCAAACGTTGTCACAAACAGGCTGTTTCACTGGCAGCACGCCCGCCAATGGGCTCATTCCTTATGAGCTCAATTCGCCACTATGGTCAGATGGCGCAAGCAAACGCCGCTGGCTAGCGCTTCCAAACGGGCAGCGCATGCACATTGAAGCCGACGGCGACATGAGCTTCCCCATTGGTAGCGTCTTGTTCAAAGAGTTTTCGATAGGCGCGCAGCGCGTGGAGACACGCATGTTCGTGCGCCATACAGACGGCGGCTGGGCTGGGTACACCTACGAATGGAATTCGGCAGGCACCGAAGCGACGTTGCTCTCGGACCGAAAAGAAGTCGTTGTGGGTAGCACGCCGTGGACCTTCCCGAGCCGCGGCGACTGTATGACCTGCCATACGGAAGCGGCGCGATTTTCGCTCGGCGCCGAGATTGGCCAGCTACATCGCTCCGCGTTCTACCCCACGACGGGCCGCACCGCGCCTCAGCTCGAAACGCTGGCCCATATTGGGCTCTTCGACAACGCGCTGCCGTCGCCGCTCGTCGCCTATCCTCAGCCGACGGACGCCTCAAAAACAATCGAGTCGCGCGCACGTTCGTATCTGCATGCGAACTGTTCGAGCTGCCACCGTCCAAGTGGCGGCGCCGTCGTGCCTCCTAACTTTTTGTACGCGACCTCATTCGCCGGCATGGGCGTGTGCAACGCCGTGCCTCAACGTGGCGAGCTCGGCCTCACTAACGCGCATCTACTGACGCCCACCTCACCTGCTAGTTCGGTGATCTCTGCGCGGATGCACGCCAGCGGCAGTCCGCGTATGCCGAACCTAGGCACTGTCATCGTTGACAGTGTTGGCACGACGCTCGTCGACACTTGGATCGCAAACGTCACGGCGTGTCCTTAGTTACAGTTGCCCGGGATCGCGTTTGCTTCGGCGAGCGCCTGGCTGCGCCGTTGGATCTGGAGCTGGCTCAGGCTGTGGTTGTGGAACGAGACAACGTGGTCGAGGCCGCCGAGCGCGTGGTCGCAGCCGAGTGGCCGTAGGCGGCCAAGCGTTATCGAATCAACTTTGTTAGGCATGTGGCGAGCGAAAGAAACTCTATCGCTCGGCGACACACAGCGAGCAGCTGGAAATTGATGTCTGTGTCTATGAGAAAACTAGCGACGGTGCTGCAAGCGAAGTTGTCTTCCGACGCGAGAGCTCTGTCACACTTTGGGACACGATCTCGGTGCAAAGACCGACGCCGGCCACGGCCACTCAGCTACAACTACGAGCTCGGCCTCGAACTGGCGCTCGCCGGGGTGGGCGAGCAGTTGAAGTCCACCGTTCAATTGCGGGGAGGCGTGCGCCGAAACGAACTCGGTCTCCGGACAAACTGTAGGATCAGGGATAGCAGTGAAGTTTGTGCGGCTTTACGACTATCCGTTGCTTGGAACGCTACCGAGTCATTGCTGACAAGCTTGCAACCGGACGGCCGCTCCTGCTGCCCCACTGGTGCAATTTTGCAGACTAGACAGCCGCGAAACAATGGCGCAGCCAGGGGCTCTGCGCCTTAGATTTCCGTTGGGCGTGCTTCCGTACTTCACGAATAGGCAGGTGTCATGGCTCACTACGTTACCTCTGTTGCAACCCCGCGCTCTGCTGCTGACGCATTCGCCTACATGGCGGACATCAGGCATTTTGCAGAGTGGGACCCTGGCGTGAAGCGCGTACTCCGCGTCGCCGGCGATGGCTTTGGCCTAGGTACGGCTTATGATCTCACCGTGCAATCCGGCGGCACCACAGTGATGCGCTACGAGGTCAAAGCGTATGATCCGCCTAGGCGCATCCTGCTGATAGCGCGCACGTCGTTTTTGACCTCTGTGGATGAGATCACAGTCACAGAAACCAGCAGCGGCAGCACCGTCACCTACGATGCGAAGCTCACGCTCAATGGCCCGCTGGGTTTGTTCGATCCGTTGTTGCGTCTGGCGTTTAGGCGCATCGGGGACCGCGCTGCGGCCGGTCTCAAACGTGTGCTCCAAGACAAGGCTGCGGCGCGATGAGCCTGCTGGCCGACGGCGTAGATGCCGCGCTCGAATGGAGCATAGTTGGTAGCTTCACCCGTGTTGGCTCGGCCTTGAGACGCAGGCTGGATCACTTCGCTCCGTTAGAAGGTCGCTCCCTAAAAGGACGCGTCATCGTTATGACGGGTGCAACCTCAGGGCTCGGGCTCGAAGCAGCAAAGGCCTTTGCAAGCATGGGTGCGACGATCGAAATCATCGCGCGCAACCCGGCAAAAGCAGAAGCGACCTGCGCGTCACTGAGACAAAGCTCCGGCAACCCAAACATCGGTTTTGCCGCCTCTGACACGGCCGATCTGAGTGCACTCAGAGGTGTCGCGGCAGATCTGCTTCAGCGTCATCCCGCGATTCATGTTTTGATCCATAACGCAGGCGCGCTCGACGCCATTCGACAAGAAAGCGCGCAAGGCATCGAGCAGACCGTGGCAAGTCAGGTGGTCGGCCCGTTTCTGCTCACCGAGCTGCTGCTCCCTGCCCTAAAGCGTGCAGCCCCCTCGCGTGTGCTTTGGGTCTCATCGGGCGGCATGTACAGCGAGCCATTGTCCGTCGACCACTTGGAGATGCACGCGAGCAACTACAACGGCACCACAGCCTACGCTCGTGCCAAACGCGCGCAGGTCACGCTTGCTGAGCTCTGGGCCAAGAAGCTCGCCCCAGACCGCATCATCGTACAGACAATGCACCCAGGCTGGGCTGACACACCCGGCGTCGAACGTTCGTTGCCAGCGTTTCGCCGCATCGTAGGTCCGCTTTTGAGAACAGCCAAAGACGCTGCCGACACGCTCGTTTGGCTCGCAGTGGACGATGGCCCACCTTTGCAGCAAACGGGATTATTCTGGCTCGATCGGCG
>JBIKMD010000114.1:0-8185 GCA_044359465.1 Myxococcota bacterium | reverse complement strand
TGCTTGGCAAGCTTGTTCTTACGAGCGCGACCAGCCTTGCGGTGCTTGGCTTTGTTGCGGATGCCGGTGATTTTGGTTGCGGATGCCATGTCTAACTCCAGAAAAGAGGGAGGGCCTATGAACGAAAGGCTGACCGAATGTCAATGAGAGGACGCCGTTAACGCCTCAGCGGCGCATCAGGCAGAGCGGCTTACACGCCGACGAGTCGCCAGGCTTCGTCCAGTGCGCTCGCCCAATCCGCGCCAAGGGTGTCCGCGTGTGCCACGAGCAAGCGCTCTGCCGGCCGTTTCAAAATGGCGTCCAGCGCACGCCGAGCGGCTTGTTTGTCCTCAATTTTCTTCCGCACGTCTGGCGGCAATCGAAGCTTGTCGTAACAGCCCGTAAGAAACCCAGCGGTGCGCCAAGTCCAATGGTCACGCGCACACGCCGTCATGACAATGTCTGCGCCGATCAGCGTGCGACTCGGTTGGTGAAACAGGACTGTCTCATCGAGAAATGGCACGCCCAAAAGCGGCAGCAACTCCACGCCGGGAACCCGCGCGTGAGGCGCGCCCGCTTCCACATCAATCTTGAGCTGTGGATTTTTGGCGCATGCAGAGCGGGGGCCCACCACCTTCGCCTCAGGGAAGGCCTTGGCCGCAGCAGGGGTTCCCAAGTGGTGGAAACAATTCGGCACAAATAACCAGCGGACCGGCCCGAGCGCGCTCAGCTCGCCAATCAACGCGGGTGTCATTGGGGGTGGACTATGCAGGAGCAAACTGTGGTCTTCGAGCCGAAGCACCGTAGAACGCACCCGGAGCTTCACACCGCTGAACCACAAGCTCCGCTCGCTCACCCAAACGGAACCGTCAACCACGGGCACGAGACTGTTTGTCACCATGGGCTCTCCCAGTAGGAAAGCCCTAGCCGACGCTCATAGTTCAGGTCGACTGCGCAGCGTCACCAGCGACAACAAAAGTCGAGGAAGCGCTCGTGTCCGCCGCCCCCAGTCGCGAACACGCGTGGATTCTCAATGCGCGTCAACAACACAACGGCCTCGATACCGGCGATGAGAAACTCCCACCAAACAGCAGGCATCGCGGCGGCGGCGGTCACCCGAAAGTGCACCTCTCGCCCTGCTTCATCGAGTTTCGTGATCTCTAGGCTACCGTTGTCGCGGTAGAGCATTGACCAGACTATCCCGACACGCTTGATGAGGAACATCGGAGAAAGAAGCTTGATAAAAATCCGATAGGCGCTGGTGAAATCCTGCGTCGCAGAGTCTGCGGAGGCAGCGCGCAGCTTCCCTAGGTCCCCACTAAAGGCGTGAGTAAGAGCTTGCTGAATGAGCTCGAGCTCTACTGAAATCGGAAGCCAAGCCTGCGCCGGCGGCGGATTGTCAACCACCGTGCGTGCAGCCGGAGAGAGCGCGCCTAAAAAGCGCGCAAACTCTTCCGTTCCAGCGCGTTTCTTGATGGCGTCCACGAACGATTTCACCCCAAGCGCCTTGACCTGAGGCGCGGGCGTGGGCGCGGGCGCCTTTAGAGCCGCGTCACTCGCTTGAAGCGCTTGCCCACGTGAGCCCATGTTCATGGCAGCCCTCCGCTAGATGGTTGCCCACTGGCCAGCACGGCTTTGACCCGCTCGCGAATACGCTCCCTGATGGTGTCTGGCACCGAGGGCAAGTCCTCGACCGCGCGAGCACCGGGTACGCGGTCGAAGCCAAACAGCGCGGCAACATCGTAGGCAAACACATCGGCAAACTGATCGGATTGCCATTCCGGAAGGTTCTGCTTCTCTACCCATTCGGGCTCGGGAAACCACCCTGCGAGCGGTGTCCGCGGGGCTTCGTCACCCAGGTAGGCAAGCGCATGGCCAAGCTCGTGCCACAGGAAATGCGGTGCCGATGGCGCCGCCACGACGGTGCCGTTTTGCACGACGCGGGTCTCATCAACACCAACCGAGTAGCCAAGCAAGGTGAGCACCCTAGCGGCGACGTCGCGCGCTTGACGCGCATCGCCCTCGCGCGGGCGCTTCGCCTTTGCCAACGGCTCCAGATCGCGCGCCTGGCCTAGGCGAAGCTCGGTCAAGGTGAGGGTCTTGTGGTCGCCTTCATTCGCGCCCGTGTGCTGACCCATGCGGTCTGCGCATGGGACGAACGGGTTCTCGTGCAGGCCCTCTGACTTCGAAAAGTAGTCACCGCTCGGCGTTGCGCGAGGTACGTCCTGCGCGGGCTGGCTATCACTTGGTCCTTGGGACGGGTGTTCAGCGCGTGTCTGCAAACGCTTGATAGTCGACATCCCATGCGCATCAGCAATGGCTGTGCCAGCGGTGTCTCATGAGACTCGCCTCGCCGCGCACGGCCTCACGTCACAAGCGTCAGGCCAGCTTGACGGTGTGGCTTTCGACATTGGCGCTTCCGATATCACCTACATGGCGAACGACTTTCGCAATCCTCTTGGCGCGCGTCACCTAACAGACTTGGCAACAAGCGTTTTGGACGCGGTTTACTCAACGGCAAAAACCGCGGCCGAGGCCAAAGCAACCAGTGCAGGCACGGCGCAGACCCTGCTCTCCCGCATTGAGAGCGACAGTTTTGTCGATGACACTGAGTTATTGGCGCTTCAAACCTTGTGCTCGTTCACTGAGCTCGACGACGCTACCCGCGAACGTCTTGCGCTGCGCATGAATGAGCGCGTCGTGGGGATCGGCGAGGCGCCCTCGCCGTTTCTAGCTTCCAGTGCGTCACTTCAATGCAGGGTTTCACGACCCTTGCTGGCAAACGCGAAGAAGCTCGTTAGCAAAGCGCATGACACACGCAGTTTGAGCGAGGAACAGCGTGCAGACAAACGCCTCGGGTTCTTTCAGGCGATTACCGGTGATACAAAGCTAGACGTCGCAGCCAGGTCGAAGCTCAGTGATGACGCAGCGGTGCTCCATCAGCTCAAACAGACGCCAGCGTTCCCTGGCCCAGACTACGACCTGGTGACCCGCTATCGGCAGAGTTTTGGAATCGGCGAATCACTCGCTGACGCGCGCATTGCACTGAGCGGCGCCTTCCAGTCCTTCTTGGAAACCAGGGTGCCGTCAGACCCGGCGGTCTTCGAAGCAGTCCGCGACGAGCTCGCCGCCCATCCCTCGAGCGCCTCTCACCTACCTTTCGACGTCCAGAACAATGCGGAACTTTGGAGCTCAGCACTGAATTTGAATCCGTCTCTGGCCGATGGCTTACCTCCCCTGCTGTGGGACAACAGCATAGTGCTCGATGCATTGCGCAACGCCGGCGATGAACGTGACCTGCTCTCTTTGGTGCCGCTCGAGGCGACGCTCGACCCGGTCGTCGTGCAGGCGGCGCAACCGAAAGACCACCGCGCGTACAATGTCAGCATCGCTGAACAAGCTGCCGCGTTGAATCGAGACGCACCAGACGAATACGCTAGCTTTTTGAGTGGGCTCAAGCGCACGAACATCCATGCGACTTGGCGCTTCACAGATCTCAACGCCCTTCGGCAGATCATCGCCACGCGACTCCAGAGCCCGTCGCTGCTCGTTCCCTCTGTGGTATGGGTAGATGCCACCCCAGACCACAACAGTGCGCTCGACAACGGCGCACAGAACGCGTTCGAGAGCGTCCGCAACACGCACGCCCTTCGTTACTACCAGGGCCACATGTACCGTGCGCTGCGGGAAGCGTTAAACGAGCATCGAACAAACGGTGTGCCCGTGTCTAAACTGGTGCTCTTTGCACATGGAAGTCCGACACACCTCGGTAACATCCATGGGCAAGATATCGCCGAGTTGCTCAAGGCCAATGCCGATCTCTTCCCGCAGGGCGCCGAAATACTGCTGCTCGGCTGCAGCGTAGGCGCAGGCGGGGAAACAGCAGACAACGTCGTCAACAAAGTCGCGGACGCGGTGCCACACGTTACGGTTCGTGGAGCAACGACCCCGCTCGTGGACTCGCCCGTCTCTATTGAAGATGGCAAACTCTCAGGAGGGATCCCCTGGTATGAGCGCGAGCACGTGCGCAGCCCGCGTTGAACGGCCGCGAGCCTTGGCCATCGCTTCTTCGCTCTTGCGCTTGTCCTCTGTTCTGGGTTCCTCTCCTTCCCAACACAATGCCTCTCTACCTTCGCATCGTTCTAGCGGTCATCCTCGCCGTGATTCTTGGCTCGACTGTTGGCGCTCCGATCATTCCCATCGGCGAGCTTGGCACGATCGTCATTCGTTTGCTCAAGCTGCTGGCAACGCCGCTGGTCTTTTTCGCCGTCATTGAGGCCTTCGTCACCATGGAGATTCCGGCGCACAAAGGCGTCCGGTTGCTGGTGCTAAGCGCAGTGAACGCAGCCGTCGCCACGCTCATAGGTCTTTGCGTCGCGCACCTCATTGGCGGAGGAAAACACTGGCTAGGCCACATCGACCAAATGCTTGATGGCGTCTCCGCAGGCCCTGGGCCGTCCACCCGTCCAGTGGTGCAAGGGACATGGATCGACACCCTCGTTGGCGTGGTACCAAAACACGTACTCGAGCCCTTCATGGCTTCAAGCATCATCCCAATCATGCTCGCTGCAGTAGCGATTGGGTTTGCGCTCAAACAAGCCCAGAAAAAAGATCCAGCCTCAGTGCAAACGATGGTTGGGCTCGTGCGCGCCTCGCTTGCCGTGTGTACGACGCTTCTGCATTGGCTCATTGCCATCGTTCCGCTCGCAGTGTTGCTGATAGTCGCAGCGGTCATTGCGAAGACCGGCGTCGCCATGTTTGCCATGGTCGCTTGGTTTTTGCTCACCATTACGGCGGGCATGATCGCGCATAACTTCGTCTATTATCCTGCGCTGCTCACGCTGGTTGGCAGGCGATCTCCGACGTGGTTTTTCCGCGGCGCGCTCGATTCAATCGTCACAGCACTGAGCGTCGGCTCTAGCCTGGCGTCGCTTCCCGTCACGCTGCGTTGCCTGCGCGATAATCTCAAAGTTGGCGATGATTCCGCGCGGCTCGCGGCGTGCGTAGGCACCAATCTCAACCATGATGGCATCATCTTGTACGAGGCAGCGGCGGCCATCTTCATTACACAGGCGCTTGGTTATGACCTGACGCTCAGCCAGCAACTCGTGATTGCGGGCACGTCGATCATGGCAGGCGTCGGCATCGCCGGTGTTCCAGAAGCTGGGTTGATTACATTGCCTCTCGTGCTCAGCGCCGCCGGCGTGCCGGACAGCGCTGTCGTCAAGATCATCCCTCTGCTGTTTACCGTGGATTGGTTGATCGGCCGCATGCGTGCAGCGACCAACGTCACGAGTGACATGATCGTCGCTGTGCTCCTCGACCGTGGTCAACGCGCGCCCCTACCGTAAAATTGTCAGCCACAACGCGTCAGAACGTGAAGATCGAGCATGAGCAATACTATCGGCGGGCCCCGCGCCCAAGAGCGAGCACAGACCGTCGAGCCGGGCGTAAAACAAGAAGAAGTCTCAGGAAAATCCACAACCGCCACGGCCAAATCAGAGCCTACGGGCGGCGGTGCCGATGATCAGTTTTCACGCAGCGCTGGCCCGAATGATGCCGGGCGATTCGTCGCGGCCCGGGCCGTCACAGCCGAGTCGTCATTGGCCAAAAACAGAGCGGCGCTAGAAGCGCTAGCGACTGAGCTGCAGCTGCCAGCGATGCTCCCATCAACGAACCTTCCGCCAGATGCCGTGAGCTCAATCGTCGCGCGAGCCGTCGAACAGGGTGCGGAACAACTGCTTGATCAGCCTTCGTTTTGGGCGGGGCTCAGCTTAGACCTGAGCAAAGTGCCTGCGCAAGAAGCGACCAATGGCTACGACTTTGGCTCCGGCACGCTCGCCAAACTGGTCGACATGGCCGTGAGCCATGCGGTTCAGCAGTTGGACAACACAGGAACCACACTCACTTCGGCGGAGCTCTCCCCCCCTGACATCGTTCCTGAGGACTCAGAACGAACGCCACCTGAGTCCGAAAACCCCAAACCGCCCTCGGGTGAATCCGTCTTCGGCTTCGAGCCCACAACACTCGAACACGAGAAACAGACGGTGAACAAAAAACAATGGAACATCACGGAGAACGTCGTCACAGGTCGCTGGGCCGACACGTTCCAAGGTGAGCGTGTCAACCGCAACGCAGGGGCTGGAATCAACGATGGTTCGAACGTTGCGGGCCCCAGCAAAGACCAAGTCAGCAGCGACCCTACGGATGGGTCCAAAGATCAACCGAGTGTAGGGGCGCAGCTTTGGGACTCATTGTTCGGGTGGGGCAACGAAAACAGAGCCACGAACGGCGCCAGCATGATCGAGATTTTCATGGGCGACGGCAGGGCCAAGGGCGATCCGATCTACAGTAAACCGTGGCCGCATCGCCCAGGTGGTCACGGCTCACGCGGAAGCGAACGTCCCGATGAAGATCGAGCCCAGGAGGTGGGACCTCTGCCAATTGGACAAGCACCAGAGCCGCTCAAACCGGATGGGCTCGCTGGCGGCACGGGTGACGGACGCGGCGATCTAGACGGGCCGAACACCGGCGGCGGACTACTGGCCGAAAAGGCAGTCATGGTCGAAGTCATGAAAGAAGGCCGCGAGCTGAAAGAGCGTGGGAGTGGAAAAATTTCCATGGAAGAGGCGCTCAAACAGGCGCAATGGACGGATCCAGTTAAATCCTAGCTCAGCGCGCCGGCGGCGTAACGCGAAAACTGCGCGAGCGAACGCACGGAGTCAAAGAGCAAGGCTTTGCGCAACAATTGCAGTGCACGCGAAGGCCGGGTCTGCGTAATCACTTCCTCCATCGTCGGCAACAGCCGGCTCACCGGTGGATGCCCAACAAAACGAAACAATTGATCGCGAAGGAACAACGCGTGGTTGAGCGCGCGCGAGATTCCAAATGCCTTCGCACGCGTGATCAACGCCGGTGACTCTGTCAGCATCAACTCCAAATCAACGAAGGTGATGAGAGGCACACAAAACTCGTGCGCAGCTTGATGGTAGACGTGTAGTAAAATCCGATCGACCGGATCCAAAAACAACACAGGCTCACCCATCAAGTCGGAAGCCGTGGCACGCGAGAAGATTGCATCGTAGTCGATCGTTGTGCGCTGCACTTGCCGCAGCGAGCGGTGCAAGTCCAAGTGATAACCATCTCGCACGAGCTGCGCGGCATAGTGCAGCGGTAACGCCGCTACGCCTTGTTGCACGATCGCCGATGCAAAGCCTTTTTCTAGAAGACGCGCTAGCGCTTGCTCGTAGTGCTTCGCCGGAACAAGGAGATCATGGTCTCCCATGGGTCGCTCTGCCGGGTCTCTGTAGAGGCGATGTGCGTAGTCGAGCCCCTTGAGCGCGATGACCGGAATTCCACGAAGCGTGCGTAGAACGTCTAACAAGTGAGGCTGGCGTTGCTGCTCGGTGTGCAAGTTCGCCATGACTGCGAGGCGTAGCGCGTCGCGTCGTGGTTGGTGGCTGAGCGTATCCGATCGCGCCATGGACGCGTAGACGAAGGCAGCGAGCCCATGTGCTTGTAGTTGCGGCAAATCCTGAACAACGGGCCATGCGGATCTGCCAAATGTTGCTCGCAACACGTCCACTTCACGCACTATAGCAGCACACCCATCCGATAAGCTGCGAATGATACGGATTGCGGATTCTCGTGCAGCGCTTGCCACCACTTCGGTAGAGCAAGACGAACCTCAGCCAGAGGCCTCGCCGGCGCGCGCGCGAGCCAAGACCACGGAGACCTTCGAGCGCCGCAAAGACAAAGGTGGCGTCACCAAAACGCACCCGGTTCCACGCGAACGACGTCAATCGGCGCTAGACATGCAGCTCGGGCCGATTCTGGATCCGCTCCCAACCACGGCACATAAGAAAGACAAATCAGTAGAGCTACGTCCGTTTACGGGCGTATTGTTCGACGGGCGTCCGAGCCCTCTTGACGTTGAACAAGGTGACAACGGCGACTGCTTCATTCTCGCACCGGCGCTCGCAGCTGCCGCCAAGCGGCCCGACCTACTCGAGCGCTGCATCGAACAGATCGACGATCGAACTTACAAGGTCACCGTCTGGATACACGACGAGGACAAGAACAGATGGTCGCAGCGTAGCGTAGAAGTCGACACGGATTTCTACGTCAACAAGTCCACGGGTGAGCTTGCCTACGCCAAGGCACGCGAGGTGCGCGGCGACTTGGTTCTTTGGCCATTGATTTTGGA
>JBIKMD010000113.1:0-8195 GCA_044359465.1 Myxococcota bacterium | reverse complement strand
ACCTCGAAGGAAATGAGCCGTTCTCGCTCACGGTCGATCGAGATGACTTCTGGAGACAGCGCGGCGGTCGGCCATTCGGTGAACATCGGCATCAGCGTGATCGAACGAATCAAAGACAACTTCGCGTCCCACTGCCGGCTGAGCGCGTACGCCTCTTTCAAAGCGCGTCTCGAGCTATCGTCCGATTCGACCGCGCACAGAACACGAGCGGGTGTTGCAAGCGACTGCGTCCTCTTCGTCACGTAGACGCTCACGGGTGACTCGCGCACAACGCGCATCGCCGTCGTACCGAGAAATTTCTCGCTGAGGCCGCCATGCCCTTGGCCACCCATACAGATACCGCCGTAATCGCCTATTCGGCTCAGAATCTCATCTGCGGGACGCCCACGCGCGATATTCAAAGTGGGCCCTTCCGCGACCCGACGCTCCGGCGTCGATGCGCGCTGAACTTCGGCGCGAAAGTAGCCGTCGAGCGAGGAATCGCTGGGCGGTTCAACCCCGGGGCGCTTGTACAGGCGCTCGTCGACGACGTGGAGCACGTCGATCACGACCTCTGGACCGAAAGGTACACCGCTCAAAGCGAGCGCGAGGGCACGGCGCGCGTAAGGCGAAAAGTCAAAAGGAATGAGAACTCGTTTCATGGTCGTCTCCGCTGTTCAGTTTTGAAGTTGCTCGTTGCGAGAAAGGGGCAGGCCGGGCGACGCGGCCGCTTCGAACTTCGTCGCGCCGAAGACCGTAGACACTTCGAGCACAATCGCCGGCTCGGCTTCGTTGAAGGACTTTGATCGATAGCTCATCTCGCCGAAGCTCACCCGGTTGCCATCAGGCAGCCGCGTTTCGCTGAACGCGCCATTCGACTTCACTTGCAGCGGGATCGACGGATCGAAGCGGACGACCGCTTCACCAAAGACCACATTCAGCTTGAGCGCCGCTGGCGCCCGCAGCTCGCTGAGATCGAGCGTCCCTTTGCCGAAGATCACGTTGAGCTCTTTGTTCGTTAGATCATGCGGCTTGAGCTCGACGACGCCGAACACGCTCATGTCTTCATCACGCCACTGACGCTCGTGAAGACCGAACAAGAGGCTCACTCCGCCGTAGATCAGCACCAACGCAAACGCGACGCGGACGAACGGGAAGTGAATCTTGAAGAAGACGTTGAGAAGGATCGACGCGCCTAGCAACACGAAGAACAGCGCGATGAGAATCGAGAAACGCATGAAGTTGCCTCCGCACTTGCCTTCAGCAAGACGCGCGCCACGTCTCGAGTCCACAGTGATCGGCCCCGTTCGTTACCGGATGGAAACGCAGAGGCACCGATCGGTATCGTTCAGTCCGAAGCAGCCTCACACATCATGAGATGAAACCCGTGCGGGTAGAATCATCCCAGAACAGTGGCGTGGTCCTTGCTGATGGATTGAGCATGATCGCTCTAGCGTCCAGCCTCTGCCTCTCGAGTGTTCCAGTCCTTCCCGTTTGGGTGCGCGCACCGGGAGACTACATGCGTGCACCGCCGGCGCGTGCCCGCGAGCACTCCGTTACGCCCCTACGAGCCTTGAACCAGACAACAATCCAACGGAGGACACCGTGAACTCACATCGTCTTGTACAACAGTCACTCATTGGGCTCCTTGCTTTCACCGGCCTCTCGGCATGGTTCGGCGGGGCTGCGCTCATCTTGGAACCTAGCGGATGGGCCGGACTCTCGCTGGCGCTTCTCGAGAAGACCCCATTCCACTCGTACCTCGGTCCCGGTTGTATTTTGTTCTTCATCGTCGGCAGCAGCGCGCTCTTTGCTTCGGTCGCCGTATTCCTCGAGTGGAAGAAGGCGCCGTGGATCGCTGCCGCCGCAAGCGCGATTCTCATCGGTTGGATCGGCGGCCAAGTACTGCTGCTCCAGCGCTATCATCCGCTGCAAGCGCTCTGCGTTTTCGTGGGGATTCTCGGATTGTTCCTCTCCCTCTATTGGAACGGCACGCGCGCTGGCACAGCGCAACGCCTCGCCTAGGAGACTTCGATGCTGCAAGCTCGTCCGAACCGAATTCATTCGCGTAGACCCCGGCCCGCAAGTCGCCGGCTCCTTGCGCGCGACATCATGACGCCCGAGCCCGTGACGATCGACGCTGCCACATCGATCAACGACGCGCAGCACCTCATGAGCGTCATCAAGATCCGCCATCTCCCGGTTGTCGACGGTAAGAAGGTCATCGGCATGCTCAGCGATCGAGACGTGCGCGGGTTTGCTTCGGAAGCGACCTTCGCCGAGCGAAGCGTTGGCAGCATCATCGACGGCGAGGTCTTCAGCGTCGAGCCGTCGACCTCGCTGCAAACCCTGGCGGACACGATGATCGAGCATCATGTCGGCGCGCTTGTGGTGGTCGACCACCAGACGGAAGCGATCGTGGGCATCGTCAGCTATGTCGATGTATTGCGGGCATTGAAACTGTGCCTGCAGTGAAACCAAGAGGTCGTAAGCTCAACGCCACCTGGCATCGCGCCCATCCTATGCCGAAGCGCGCCACGCAGAAACAGCGGCTCGCATGGCACATCGCGCACCAAAGGCACTGCGCGTGCCGACCAATGCCGAGGAGCCTGCAAAGTTCGGTGTGTGGAACAATCACAAAACCCAGGCACGAGCCGCCAGCGCGTCTTCTCGCAGTGCGTGTTGAAGAAGCGTGAGCTTCATGATCCGAAGGAAGCCCATTACGCGGGGTCGGCCAGCGCCAAAATTCTAATGCATGACGTGTTGCGGCCTTGGCTCCGCTGGCAGGGCTTGGGGAATGGTAAAAAAGAACGTGCTCCCGGCCCCCAGCGTACTCTCGACCCAGATCCGCCCGCCGTGGGCCTCGACAATGCCTTTGCAGATGGGAAGTCCGAGCCCAGCACCGCGTCGGTCGGACCTGGTCGCTTGCCAAAAGCGGTCAAACACTCGCGGCAGGACTTCTGGGGCGATACCCGGGCCCGTGTCAGCCACAGAGAACACCACTTCGCGAGGGCGCGTGACTGCGCCAACTGTCACTCGCCCGCCCGCCTTGGTGAATTTGATCGCATTGCCAATGAGATTGTCGAACACTTGGGTGAGCCGGTCGCGATCGGCAAGGATAGCGGGAGCGTCGCGCTCAACCTCGAGTCGAAGCTCGAGCGACGATGAGGAGGCTAGCGCGTTTTGCGCGTCGACCGCCTCGACGACGAGCGCTCCTGCAGAGAGTGGTTCGGGCGCGATGGTCAGCTTTCCGGCTTCCATCTGGGCTACGTCCAAGAGGTCCTGAATGAGGCGGCTCATCCTCGTCGCCGAGCGCTGGATGCTCTCTGTTGGTTTTCGCGATCGCCGTTCGGGCTCTGGTCCTTTTCGTTGGAGCGCCGAGGCCTGCAATAGAATGGCGCCGAGCGGGTTGCGGAGGTCGTGAGCAACAACGCCGAGCACCTGGTCACGGAGCTGTGTGGCCTCGACAGCAGCGCGATAGAAGCGTGCGTTGTCGATTGCTACAGCGGCGCGGTCGGACAGCGCTTCGGCCAGGCGAAGATCACCCTGCCCGTACAGCCGTGTCGAGGAGATGAATGAGAGCGTGCCAAGAAACTGCCCGTGGATGACCAATGGCAAGCCTATCAACGAGCGCGCGTCGAGTGCGCGAAGTACGGCCAGGTGTTCTGGTCCCTGTGCAAACGACTCGATGTCTTGGGCTGTGAGCTGTTCGATGACCAGGGACTGTTTGTGCTCGACGATGGACCGGGTGATGTAAGGCCGCGCGCGGTCGATCGCCAGCCGCTCGAGTTGGGTAGCTACCGAGGCTCTCGCCGGGTCTGCGGCGGCGACTTTGAGTCGCCGGAGGTGATTGTGCTCCTCCAAGACTTCGACGATGCACCAGTCGGCGAAGTCACGGACGGCGAGCTGGGCAACGGTCGTGAGCGTCTGCTCGTAGTCGAGCGATCCGGCGAGTAGTCCTGCAGCTTCGGCTAGGAACTGTTGCTCCATCTCGAAGCGCTTTCTCTCCGTGATGTCGAGCTCGGTCCCGACCATGCGGGTGGGATTTCCGGCGGCGTCGCGCGCAAAAACCTTTCCCCGATCCAGGATCCACAGCCACCGCCCAGACTTCGTCCCAACACGGAGCTCGGTCTCGTATTCTGCGGATCTCCCCTGAAAGTGCTCGCTCAGAGCTCTCTCCACACGAGGTCGGTCGTCTGGATGAATGCCTGAAATCCACGAGTCCACATGCGGCTTAATTTCATTGGGTCTAAAGCCGCGCATTTCGGCCCAGCGTGAGTTGAAGATGACCTCGCCAGTCTTGATGTTCCAATCCCATGAGGCGAGGTCTGCGCCCTGGAGCGCCAGCTCGAAGCGCTCTTGCGACTGGCGAAGCTCGTGCTGCGCGCGCTGTTGTTCGGTGACGTCCCGAAGGGCCACCGTCAGGATTCTCTTGCCACCGATATCGAGCTTCGAAATGGCCGCGTCGGCGGGAAACTCCTCGCCGTTCTTGCGTCGACCGACGATTGCGGAGCCACGCTCGCCCATTCGACGGGCTACGTCTTGCCCCACCGCAAATCTATCCACGTGCTGGTGGTGGATGGACCGGAAGCGCTCGGGGATGAGAGTCTCCAGCGGCGCATCGACGATCTCGGCCTCGGTGTAGCCAAAGATCTTCTCGGCGCCGGCGTTGAAGATGGTGATGCGTTGCGCGTCATCGATGGCGATGATCGCGTCGGCGGAGATGGAAACGATGCCGGAGAATTTCGCCTCTGAGTTCCGCACGGCTTCCTCAGCCCGCTTGCGCAGGGTGATGTCTTCTATCTGGGCGATGTAAAAAAGAGGGGCACCGGAAGGACTGCGTAGAATCGATGCGTTGAGCATGATGTCCACGGTCGTCCCATCCTTGCGAATGTAGCGCTTCGCCAGCTGGTATCTGGGGATCTGGCCTCGCGCCAGCTGCTCGGCGAGCGCAAGATCTGTGTTCAGTTCATCGGGATGGGTGATCGCCTGAAACGTTAGCTGGGTCAGCTCGCTGGCGTCGTAGCCGACGATCTCGCAGAGCGCGCGATTGACACGAACGAAACGGCCATCGAGGGCGACCAAGGCCATCCCAATCGGTGCTTCGTCGATCGTGAGCCGAAAGCGCTCCTCTGATTCGCGTAGTTGCGCGGTGACTGCTTCCGCTTCTTCGCGGGCTCGTTCGAGCGCTGCCTCGGTCTTCTTCAAGTTGTCGATATCTGTGCATGTGCCGAACCAGTCGATGACCTTACCGTTCTCATCATGCAGCGACGCGCCTCGGATCAGCCACCATCGGTAGGTCCCATCCGCGCGGCGCAGCCGGCATTCGAGAGAGTAGACGCCGTCGGTTTGAACGGCATGTTGCCAGGCATCCCAAGCTCTCTGCCGGTCATCGGGATGAAACGGTGTATTCCAACCGTGTCCGTAACTCTGCTCCAGCGTCAAACCGGTATACTGCACCCATTGCTGATTGAAGTACTTGTTCAGGCCGCCGGGCCCTGTGATCCAGACGATCTGCGGCATGGCCTCGGCCAGCGTCCGGAACTTGCTTTCGCTTGCACGAAGCTCTTGCTCCATGCGCTTCCGCTCGCTGATATCTCGCACGAACGCGATCCAGCGTCCGTCGGGCAGCGTGCTCGCGTTCACTTCGGCAGGCAGGAATCCGCCGTCTTTTCGCTTGAGTGCCCAGTCGGCCCGATGGACCTGTCCCGGTTCGCGCACAAGGTCTCGGGCAGAGCGCAGACGCGGCCGTTCCGCGGCGGAAATGAGGTCGACAAACCTGCGCCCGATCAACTCTTCTTGCGCGTAGCCGAGCATGCCGCACGCTGCTCGATTGACGTCAACGAAGCGGCCATCGAAGTCGGCGAGAAGAAAACCATCGGGCGCAAGCTCGATGAGCTCGCGCGTGGGTTCGGCTGAGTCCGCGAGCGCATCGTGTGCGGTGCGCAACTTTTGGTAGGCCTCCTCCAGGCCTCGGCGCTTTCGCTTCACCAACCATGAGAGATAGACCACCACCGCCCCGACGAACGGGATCTGGACGACGACCGCGATCAGAGCGCCTACCCATCCTGTCGATCGACGAGAGGTACTCACTCGGCACCAAGGTCATCGAGCATGTGCTGCACAGTAGCAAACAGCGAGAACACCACTGTTGACGAGCTTCTGGCATCAGCTGCGTTGGATGTTGGGGTGTTCATGACGTTTCAACCCAAAATAGGTCCCTCGTATGCGTTTGCTCGAACACGAGCATCACGGTGCCCAGGGTGAGCACGGCGGTCTTCGTGGAGCGCGTCGATTCTGATGACGAGTTCAGCGTCTGCATGAGGGCTGTTCTGCAGCTCGCGTACCAGTCAGCGCCAATGACAGCGCAGCGTCCGCATGCTTCCGATCGGTAACACCAAGTCACTGGCTCGTGACATCTGCGACCCGAAACAGCTCCGCCGGCACTGGCGCATGTCTTGCTCTTGTCTCGACATGATCTTGCTGCTGTCCCTCATCCTCTCGTCGAGTCCCGCTCCGGTCACCATCAAGCTCGGAACCGTCGCACCAGAGGGATCTCCTTGGCAGCAGATGCTTCGCGAGATGAACGAGGACTGGTCACGGCGCACGTCGAATCGCGTGAGCTTACGCATCTATCCAGGCGGCGTCCTCGGAGACGAAGCGGACCTCGTGAAAAAGCTGCGCATTGGCCAAATCCACGCCGTCGCACTCTCAGGCTCCGGGATGGAGCACTTGGAGCCGGCGATCACCTGCCTGCAGCTTCCCTTGATGTTCGACACCTATGAAGAGCTCGATCGCGCACGCGATCTCATCGCGCCCGAGCTCGAGAGGCGCTTGCGTGACAAAGGCTTCGTCGTTCTCAATTGGTCGGACGCGGGCTGGGTGCGTTTCTTCACCAAACGCCCCGCCTTCACGCCGCAAGATATCCAAACGATGAAGCTCTTCACCAGCGCTGCCGACGAAATGACGCTCAAGAACTATCGCGCCGCTGGCTTCAAGGTCGTTCCGCTGGCGACGACGGATATGCAAACGGCGCTCAGCACCGGCATGATCGACGCCTTCGACGTGCCACCGCTGCTCGCGCTGCTCAACCAATGGTTTCCCTCGGCACCGCACATGCTCGACATCAACTGGGCGCCGATCGTTGGAGCGACGATCGTCACGCAAAAGGTTTGGGAGAAGATCCCAGCGGAAGAGCGCGACGCGCTGGCGGCGAGCGCACGTCAGCTAGGCGTCAGCTATCGCGCACGGATTCGCCAGCTCTCAGAGGACGCGGTGGGAGCGATGCAGCAGCGAGGTCTCACTGTGAACCACGCTGACGAGCGCACGCGTTCTCTCTGGCGCGCGCAAGCCGAGATCGCCTGGTCCCGCCTGCGCGATACCACATGTCCAGCGCCAATCTTCGACCAAATCAAAGCGCTGCGTGACAA
The DNA here is from genome assembly GCA_044359465.1 of Myxococcota bacterium. GTDB lineage: Bacteria > Myxococcota > JADLHZ01 > JADLHZ01 > JADLHZ01 > JADLHZ01. The sequence continues at coordinate 786 of JBIKMD010000113.1, read as the reverse complement.
GCAACCGACCGCGCGAGCGAAGTGATGCTGAGCACCGCTCCGCAACCTGCCAAGAAGCACACGATCTTCGTGCGCATCGAGAACACGCTGGTGAGCGTCGCTTTGTTCACGATGGCAGCGCTGCCGTTGCTCGAGATGGCAGCGCGCATCGTTCGGCACGAAGGCATTCCTGGCGCGCCCATCTTCGTGCAACATCTGACTTTCGTCGTCGCGTTTCTCGGCGCGGCGATCGCGGCGCGCGAAGGTAAGCTCCTCGCCCTCGCAAGTGGAGAGCTCGTGCCGACCCGCGCGCGAGCCTCTGTGAACGCGATCATCGGCAGCCTCACGGCGCTCATTGCCACGACGTTGGCGCTCGCGAGCTTGAGCCTCGTCTCGAGCGAGCGTGAGGCGGCGGAGCAGATCGCACTCGGGATACCAACGTGGATCGTGGTCGCGTTGATGCCGGTCCTCCTGACGGTCATCGCTTGGCGATCGATCCGAAAGAGCGCCAAGAAGATGACGACACGCATGCTCGTCGCGTTGCCCTCGCTCCTCAGCGCAGCCGCGTTTGCGTTGCTCTCCGAAGACGCGCTTGGATTCGCGCGTGGTCCGGCGCCGTTCGCCGCAATCGCGCTCGTCGTGGCGGCGGCGCTCGGCCTCCCGATGTTCGCGCTTCTCGGCGGCGCTGCGATGCTCTTCTTCTTTCACGACGCAACACCGATCGCTTCCGTTCCGCTCGAAATGTACCGCCTCAGCGCCTCGCCGCTCTTTCCCGCGATTCCATTGTTGACGCTCGGCGGCTATGTG
>JBIKMD010000112.1:0-8219 GCA_044359465.1 Myxococcota bacterium | reverse complement strand
CTCCTCACCGCGTACGATCGACAATGCGCCGACGCTTGCGCTTCTTGGGGTTCCCGCCTCGGAGCGCGCGCTTCAAGCCATCGACTTTGTCGTCGACGCTTTCGATCCAAACGTGCCGCTGCGTGAGACGCTGCGTTTGGAGCTTACGTACGCCAACCTGGCGGACCCCACGCCCATCTGGCGTCCGGTCACGCTCGCGCCTGGCTACCCGGTGAATCCCTTCGCGCTTGGCCGGCAAACACTGCGCTGGGATGCACTGGATCAAACTGACGATGCACCAATGGCCCTCACACTTCCAGCCAGCGTTTCGGGCGCGCCTCCCACCCCCACACGCGTACTCGACTACATGGGCGCGCTGGCCATTCGCGCGCAGCTTGTCGACAGCGCAGGTCTCGCGAGTTCCACTGAGACGCTCGTCGTCGGAGAAGTCGGCAACAACGCACCCAGCGCGAGCGTCTCGTTTGTCCCCAGCGCCGCGGCCTATCAGGTTCCCATCTCGATTGCGCTCGAGGATTCGAGCAGCGATCCCGCGGACCTCGAAGTCGAGTTCAAAACGCAAAACGATGCGGCGTTTCGCAAAGCAGCGCTCGTGCTCAGCAATACCTCGGGGTTGGCAACGAGCCCGAGCGGCGTCACCCATCTGGTCTTGTGGGATAGTACAGCCGAACCCAGCACTGACCCGGAGGTGCCGCAGGGCGTTGGCTTCAACGTCACGAACCAGGTTGAAGTCCGCGTGCGTGCCCGAGACCAAGCGGGCGGGGGCAGTGTTGACTATTATGGTGCTTGGTCAGTGCCCGCGCAAATCGCTCAGATCACCAACCAGACACCGCCACGCATCGACAGTGTCTCGATTGAGCGTTTGATCGACTCCGACGGTTCTAGTCCAGTCGCGATTCGCTACGTGCTCATCGACGCCGAATCGGATCCCGCGGACGTCGGCTTCGACATCTCTATCGACGGGGGCCCTTTTGGCCCATGCCCGGAATACCCTTCACCACTCAGCGAAGACACCCGCGAACAAATGAGCTCGCCGCAGGGCGTTGAACACGTATTCGTGTGGAACCCCACGGCTGACCGTGTACGTAGTGCCGGGGCAATTGAGCTTCGCATTCGCGCACGTGATGCAAAGCTAAGCGAAACGAACGCCAACAACGGTGAACCAAATGTCGATGCACAAACGCAGCGTTTGCTACCGAGGCCAGCACAAGCCGAGTTCACGAGTCGCTACACGCTGAACGATCCCGGCGCCTTCAACTACCAAGAGACAGCCTTCTTCTTGGAGTCTGGCGATATCAACGGCGATCGACTCACCGACTTGGTCCTCTCATTGAGACGACGGGACCGGTGGTCCAAGTCTATTTGGGCACGGGCGCGCGAGGCGTTGGCGACGGCGGGTTCGTGAGTGGTCCTTCTGGTTTTTACTGCGGCGACTACATCCCTGCACAAAGTGGTGGGTGTCCGAATGGGCCGTTTGTACCACGCGTCGGAGCCATGGAGCTCGAAGATCTCGATGGCGACGGACACGAAGATACCGTGATAGCGTCGTTAGACGGCAGCATTTGGTGGCTGCGCGGCACTGGTCTAGAAGGTAACAACCAGGATAGTTTCGTGCTGCCGGCGGAGCGTTTGCTGCTTGAAGCCAACACCGAAGCGCTCAGCGGGATTCGAGTGACCGAGCTCAATGGTGATGGTCATCGCGACCTCGCGCTCACCACGGCGTCAGGCGCGCTAGCCGTTTATCTTGGTGGCCCCACTGGCTCCACCGGTTATACGCTGCGCTTGGCGGCGCAGCTTCCTGTGAGCGTGCGTGCCACCAAGATCCTGGCGCACGACGTGGATGCGGACGGCGACGCAGATCTCATCGTTGCCGGCGACGACGTCGTTCCGGTGAGCATCGCGCTCAATGGCCTTAGCGGATCCACCGGCAGCATAACGCTGGCTACAACCCTCACGATGCCTCACGGGATCGACCCCATGGCGTTGACGCTGCTCGACATGAATGGTGATGAGGCCCTCGATTTGGCCGTTGCACGGCGCCAAGAGCTCATCGTTTTTACCGGGCAAACGACTCCTCCCTACTTCGTAATAAACGATACCTTTTTTGGCCCCGAGGACCAAGCGACGCTCTCGGTGGGCGACGTGAACAACGACGGTTTCGACGACCTTATCGCGACGGAGAAAAGCCTGAACTCCGCACGCAACGGCGTCGAAGTCTACTTTGGCCGCGGACTTGGACTCGCACCGCCCGTGCCACTTTTTGAGCTTCCCATTCGCGCACGCGCGGCTGTCTCAGGTTTATTCAATGCGGATGACGTTCCGGACGTCGCTTTCATGCTCGATGACATCGTCAACTTTGGCAACGACCTGCGGCTCGTCAGCCTAGTCTCGGAAAAAGCGCCCACCGGGCCCCTTCCGTATTTCTCGGACGAGCGTTCACTCGAGCTCGTGGACGCGACGCCGTTCGGCGTCGATGCGCGCCTTCGCGACGCCGACTTCAATGGCGACGGCATCGTCGACCTTGTGTTCTCCGGACCCTCGCCTCTTGGAGACCTTGGCTACTCCGGCAACATTTCGGTCATGATGGGCGAAGGGCGCGCCGGCTTTGGCTCCGGGAAATTTGCGCCCGTGGTGAAGAGCTTCACGGATGGTGCTCCAGTCGTGCAGCTAGAAGTGGCAGATTTAAACGGCGACCAACGCAGCGACGTGGTGCTCGTGAGAGACACCGAGTTGATTGTGGCGTTGTCCAGCGGCACCGCGCAATTCACGTCCACCACGAGCTGGTCTGTTCCCGCTGGGACCAATGCGCTCATCGTCGCCGATGTCACGAACGACGGCATTCACGATCTGCTTCTTGGATACGGCACCACGGCAGGGTTGTCGCTCTATATTGGCAACGGAACAAACGGCACGGGAGACGGCACCTTCGCAGCCCCGGTGACGCTCGGCACTGGCGGCAAGCGCGCGACGACGCTGGTGCTTGGCCATTTTGACGGTGATGACTTCATCGACATCATTTTCAGAAGTCCCATGACCTTCTTTCCTGTCTTTGCGAGTGCCGGCGCGCAGTTGCTGCGTGGGCAAGGCGGCGGCGCATTCGCTGCACCGCAAAACCTGGGTGGAGGAGTTCACACCACCTTACACGCCATCGACGTGAACCATGACGGCTTTCTGGATTTGGTCTCAGCCGGAGATTCGGGCGGGGCCATCAGTGTGCGTCTTGGACTCGGCGGCGCCGGCGAGCCTAACGGCACGTTTGCAGCCGCTGTCACCTACCCGGGTCATCCGCAGAGCTCGACGCCGGGTCCTGTCTACGTCACCGATGCGGACCTCGACGGCGTCAATGACCTCATTGCCTTCACGCAGAACAAGCGCGAGATCATGATGCTCAAGGGACTACTCGGCCCAAGCGGACCAAGCGGTTTTGCGCCACCCACAGTGTTCCTCACAGGGAACGGCGTTGCGCCGGCGTCGCTCGTCGTGCGCGACTTCAACGGCGATGACATTCCTGATTGGGCAGTGATCAACCAAGAAACACCCATGCTCTCGTTTTGGTATGGACAGTACCAAAAGCACCAAGCGTTTTCTCACGTCGTGCGGGACATCCCTGGTTCGAAAGTGCGGCCATTTGGTGCCAACGTGAGCGAGCCCGACAGCGGACTCATGGGAACGAATCTTGGGGCCAAGAGCGTCATCTTCAGGCCTGCGTTCACACAAAGCGAGTCGCATGACGTTGACGCATGGAACAGCCTGATCGCCGCCGACAGAAGCGTAGCATACGGCCTCCAAGCGATTACCGAACCTTGGGTCGTTGATGGTTTGCAAAAAGCGAGACGCGTGCCAGCGCCGCCGGGCTTCGAACACTTGGGAGCACGGCTGACGCTGTTCAACCGCTTTGGCCCACTACAAACAGCGCCGCAACGTGCAGGTTTGTCGCTCACACAAGGCCGCGGACTGATTGCGGCACTGCCGCTGAATGGGAGGCTCGATCATAGCACCCTGAGCGCGGCGATCGCCGAGCAGCGCGTGATCGTCTACAAACAAGCGCGTCGCTTCGCGAGCGCAGCAGAGGTGCCCGGTGACCCGCTTCAAGACGCGCGCTACCTACCGCGCGGCGCTGCGAGCGAACAAGTCGACCGCATCCTCCTGAAACGGAGCTGGCGCGCGCTGGACTTCGATCCAGACGGCTTTGGCTCTGGCAGCGGCGAACGGTTTATGGTGACGCTCACGCCACTCGGCGCTCGCACGCTTGCGCAGACGGATATCGCACAAGGCAGCGTCGACGTTTTGCTCGAAGAGGCAGGCACGCTACAAGCGTTCGTCGTGCCGCAGTGACGCGCCGCGTAAGCGCATCCTAAACGCCATGAACCATCTTGAGGGTTAAAGTCGCAGCGGGCGCGGCGGTGCGTTATGGATCTCTTTGAGTGCCTGTGAGCTTCGGAAAATACGAGCTGGAACGCCGGCTTGCCGTCGGCGGAATGGCCGAAATCTTCCTTGCCAACGTCAAGGGCGTGGAGGGCTTCGAGAAAACCATCGTGCTCAAGCGGATTCTTCCGCACCTCGCGGAGGAGCCTGACTTCGTCAAAATGTTCATTGACGAAGCGAAGCTCGCCTCAACGCTGACGCATCCCAATATCGTTCAGGTCTACGAGCTTGGTTCAATTGAGAACAAGTTCTTCATTGCCATGGAGTACGTGCCGGGGATCGACCTTTCGACGCTAGCCAAAAAAATCTGGCTGCGTGGTGAGCTGGTTCCCCTTGGCGCCGCTTTGGCTATTGGCATCGATGCCGCGCGCGGCCTTCACTACGCACACGAGAAGCGCGACAGCACCGGACAGCAGCTAGGTCTCGTGCATCGCGACGTATCGCCGCAGAACATTCTGCTCTCGAACGAAGGACAGGTGAAGATCACCGACTTCGGTATTGCCAAAGCAGAGAACAAATCCACCAAAACCCGCAGCGGTGTGCTCAAAGGAAAGTTCTCGTACATGGCGCCGGAGCAAGCCTTCGGCAAAAACATCGATCGGCGTGCGGATCTGTTCGCACTCGCGCTCGTGGTTTACGAGCTCTTCGCCAACAAGCGCCAATATAAATCAGACAACGAGCTCGAGATGCTCGAGATGGCGCGCGTCGCCGAGATTCCGCCGCTGACGACCGTTGTCCCAGGCTTCCCCGAGTCGCTTTCCATCGTGTTGCAAAAAGCGCTCGCTCCAAAAATGGACGAGCGCTACGCCTCGTGCGCCGAGTTCGCCAACGAGCTCCAGAAGGCAGCGCACGCGTTAGGTGAAGGTTACGACACCGATCGTTTGGGTGTGCTCGTGCGCGAGTACATGCAACAAACACCTTCTCTTGATCCGCTCGAGCTCACCGACTCTTCGATCCTGCAGCTGCGCGACGATGACGTGATGACAACGCCTTTGTCTGACGTCAAAAAGCTCGAATCGATGGGGCTCAAAAGCATGGCGCCACCGCCGCCGCCGGATGCGTCGGTGGTCGCTCCGGCGCCAAAGTCCAAGCTTCCGCTCATTGCAGCAGCCGTGATCGCCGTATTGCTAGCCGCCATCATCGTGCTGCTGCTCCGTCCGCAGCCTCAACAAAGCCTTGTCGTCAAAGACGCGCCAACGACGACGCCAAGTACCGCGCCGGCGCAACCCGCATCCCAACCACTTGCGACGCCAACGCCCGCCGTCGATCAAAAGCCCAAAGTCGAGCGCGAAGCAGCCGGTTATCTGACTGTCAACTCGAGCCCGTGGTCGTATGTCTACGTCGATGGCAAGAAGCTCAGCAAAACAACACCGCTGCAGCGCCATCGCCTGAGCGCCGGGCGTCATAAGATCAAGTTAGAAAGCCCAGGGGCTGAACGCAGTGAAGAGTTTAGTGTCGATATTCGTGACGGTAAAACCGTGACCAAAATCGTCAACTTCAGAAAATAAGCGTAGGACTCGCGGTTCGCTAGCGGCACGGCAAACGCCTCGCCTCCGCTGACGCGCTTTTGCGTGGCTAAAGCGTGCGGCAAGGTCTGAGGGCGATTACACTTAGCCGGTGCTCAACGCCGTTCTATGGCTCGTGGTTGCTGCGGCCGATGCGCCCAAAACGCTCGTCGTCATCGATCCCTCTCTCGACAAAACGAAAGCCGAGCGGGCTTTTGCTGGACCCGCGCTTGTGCCCGAGACACCGCGTGATGACGAGCTCGAGGGGCAAAAGAAGCTGATTGCGCTCGCGTTCGACTCCCTAAAGGCCGCACGCAACGCGGCGCTCGAGCTGCGCACAGACGAGGCGATACAAAAATTCGAAGAGGCTCAGAACCTGTTTGGCCGCGGTGTTGCGGCGCTCGATGATTTCACACCGATGGCGCAGGGGCTTCTCGAGCTCGGCGCGGCCTTCATGGACAAAGGAAAAGACGACAAAGCGACCCAAGCGTTTCGCCGTGCCCTCGCTCTGTCTACTGGCAGCAAGCCGGATCCGAAGCAGTATGCGCCGAACGTGCTACAGCGCTTTGCCAAAGTAGAACGGGATGTGCAGCGCGCCGAGCGCGGATCCATGACCATTGTGTCCAAACCGGAAAGCGCCGACGTCTTTTTTGATGGGCGCAAAGTGGGCGTCACACCCGTCTCGCTGAACGATTTGGTCCTGGGTGAGCACTGGGTGAGCATTCGCTTAGCGGGTCACCATCGGTTCAGCGCGCGTGTGCTGGTAAGCAAAGAGCGGGTGGAAAAGACGGAAGTGTTCTTGCGGCCACTGCAAGCGACTGCGATGTCACCGCTCACCCAAGCGTTCCTGTCCGCAAAAAGCGGACGCTTAGACAAAAATGCCGCACAAGAAGCACTAGGGGAGAGCAAGTACGTTGCGATTGTCCTAGTCACAAGTAAGTCATCAGCGCTGTACTTCGACCGCAAGCTCGGCGAGCAAACGCTCACGGGAGCGTCTCTTGAGGACATCGCTGCGCGCATGCGGGCACTACAACAAACGCCGCAGCAACCGCAGCCACAAAACTTGCAACCCGCGGTGACAAAACCACCACCAATCAGCGAGCCCCGGGCTGAGTCCAGCACCGCACCCATTGTTGTGAAGGAAGCAACGCGCACCGACGTGCACCCGGCTGTGGCGCTTTTGCCACTCGGCATTGGTCAGTTCATGGAGCGGCGGCATGGCTGGGGGGCTTTTTTTCTCACCACGCAAATCGTTTTTCTGACCGCCAACATACTTTCTTTCTGGCTAGTCCAAGCTGACAAAGTGCCAGGTACCAATCCTGCCGAGTTTCGTAACCCGCAACGGAGCGAAGCCCTCAAGTGGGTGTCGAATATCGGTTTTGGGCTGCTGATTGCCGATGTCATCGCGGGTGGCATCGACGGCCTCCTGCATCGCAAAGCAAACTAGCCCCCCGCTCCTCATCCAAGTTCAAGAAATTCTGAGCGCATAGAAGTTTGCCCAAGCGTTGACTTCGCTGGGCATTTTGGCAAATGACGCGCTGCGATCGTCCCGTTACAGGTGTCAGTCACAGAACCGCCAAAGAAGGTCACCCGTCGTGCCAACTTCTTCGAATCAAATCTTTCCGAAGTGGGTCAATAAAACCCCGCTGATCCTCGCTGGCAGCTTGCCGCTAGTGACGGTCGGCCTCATTGGTGCCGTTTGGTACTACTTCTCGCCCAAGTTCAAAGACGTGGGCTACGCACCAAAACAACCGGTGCCCTATAGCCACAAGTTGCACGCAGGCGAGCTTGGCCTCGACTGCCGCTATTGCCATTTCTCGGTGGAAACGAACGCCAAAGCGAACGTTCCACCGACCCAAGTGTGCATGAACTGTCACAAAAACGTGAAGACCGAATCGCCAGCCTTGGCGCCGGTGCGCGAAAGCTGGGAGAAGGATACGCCAGTTGAGTGGATCAAGGTCCACAAGATTCCGGACCACGCGCAATTCACGCACGCGCCGCATATGAATGCCGGCGTTGGTTGCGTCTCATGCCATGGCCGCATCGACCAAATGCCAGTCGTCTCGTTGCAAGAACCACTCAGCATGAGCTGGTGCCTTGATTGTCACCGCGACCCAGCGCCGCACCTGCGCCCCAAAGCACTCATCACCAAGATGGATTGGGAGCCGACTGACGCAGATAAGAAAAACGCGGAAGCGCTCGCTGCCACCTTGAAAGCACCCACGCACTGCTCCGGTTGTCACCGCTAGTCGAAGGACCGTTTAAGACATGAGCAAAATCCCAGTTGATCAG
>JBIKMD010000111.1:0-8235 GCA_044359465.1 Myxococcota bacterium | reverse complement strand
AACCGTTTGTCGACCGGCATCAAGCTGGCCAACTTGCGGATCTACGAAATGGCGGCGTCGGACGAGAAACATCGTGGCATGGGCACGACGATCGTCTCGCTCTACTTCGGAAAAGAGGGCGCCTACCTCGGTCATGTGGGCGATTCGCGCGGCTACCGCGTGCGCGCCGGTGAAATCGCGCAGATGACCGAAGACCATTCGCTGCTCAACGACTATTTGAAAGTGCACAAGTTGACGCAGAAAGAGATCGAGAACTTTCCGCACAAGAACGTCATTGTTCGAGCGCTCGGAATGAAGGACTCGGTCGTTGTCGACGTCAAACGGCTCGACCTGCGCTCCGGTGATTTTTACATGCTGTGCTCGGATGGCTTGAGCGGCATGGTGCCGGACGATTTCATTCGCGACACCGTCGTGAAGAACGGCGACAACATCGAGCAGTCCGTGCAAGATTTGATCGCGCTCGCCAACAAGAACGGTGGACTAGACAACGTCACCGTCGTGCTCGTGCAAGCCGTTTGAACTTAGGCTGAGCATTGATCGGAGCGCTGCATGCGATCTGTCGGCCTCTTCGACCATGTGTCGCTCACAAAACATCAAACCGGCGCACTGCATCCAGAGCGACCGGGGCGTGTCTTCGCCTCGCGTGAGGCGATCGAAACCAGCGGGCTCATGCGTGTGCTGCAGACCTTTAGCTCCCCCCTGGTCAGCGAGGCACAGGTGTTGTCCGTGCACACAGCCGATGTGCTCGAACGCTTGAAACACATCACGGCAGCCACCCACCTAGATGCTGACACGGCGGTGTCTGTTGGTTCCTTCGAAGCCGCTCTGGCCTCAGCCGGAGGCAGTGTGGAGGCAACGCTGCGCGTCCTGCGCGGCGAGCTCGACTCGGCGTTCGTGATGGCACGTCCACCAGGGCATCACGCCGAACAAGATCGTTCCATGGGTTTTTGTTTGCTCAACAACGTGGCGATCGCCGCGCGTGCGGCGCAAGCTGCGGGCGCAAAACGCGTCTGCATCCTCGATTGGGATGTACACCATGGCAACGGGACGCAGTGGTCGTTCTACGACGATCCCAGCGTTCTCTACGTCTCCCTGCACCGCTTTCCGTTCTATCCCGGTAGCGGCGCCGCAAACGAAGTCGGCACCGGAGCGGGCATCGGCACCACGCTCAATGTTCCGTTCACCCAGGGCCAGGACGATGCGGCCTATCACGCTGCGTTCGAACGCGTGGTCATGCCAAAGCTGCGGGCCTTCGCGCCGGATCTCGTATTGGTTTCCGCCGGCTACGATGCGCACGTTCGTGATCCGCTCGGAGGAATGAAGCTCTCGCATGACGCTTATGCCGACATGACGCGTCTCCTCGTAGACTTCTGCCAGGAGACGGGCGCGGCCGGTCCAGTGCTCGTACTCGAAGGCGGGTACGCGCTCGACGGACTCGCGCAGTCAGTCGTCTCGAGCATTGAACAATTGCTTACGCCCTCGTTTGTGGCCAGCAGCGTCGCCATTGCGCCGCACTTGGCGCAGGCCTTCGACGCGCTGCGCACGCTCCACAAATTGTAAGCTCACTCGTGTTTTGAAAAGGGGCGCTTTGCGATGGCCCGCACCTCACGCTGCGCGAGTCGTTCAGCTTGGTGACGATCCCCACCGCAGATCAATCTCGGCCAACCCGCTGCGCAGCCGTCGTCCTTCGCCGACGCCGTTCTTCGCGCCGGCGAGCTCGAGCAGCGTCGAGTATGCCCCCACCATGCCGAGCACGAACCCAGGCTCGTCCACGAGCGGCATCTCGTTGTACGTCAACACAAAATGCTGCGGGCCGACTGCTTTGGCCGTGAGCCTTCCGCTCGACAAGTACATGGAGTGCCCGCGAGGCGAAAACTGGAGCGCGCGCTCTGGGCTCGCGAGCAACACGCCGAGCCGATGGATGCCCGTCATCATCTCACGCTGCATCTTACTGCCGAAGATGACCTGCTCCTCCGGCGAGACAGCCGTCGTGAGCGCGCGGTACCAATCAATGAGAAGCGACTCGGCGTACCATTGACTGGCAATGAACCCGCCGTGCACGTGCTCGCGAAAGCGCGGAGGAGTCGCCGCGACTACCTGGTCAGCCGTGGCCTGTCCGTACTCTCGGATCAGCACTTTTAGCCCGGACCGCAGCACAACACCCTTCACTTGTGCGCGACTCACCCCTTCGGGCTTCAGTACTTCCATACCTCTTCATGATACCGCGATCTTTTGAGAAGCGCACTGCGATTGCTAGGCGGCCATCCGTTCGCTGGCATCGCGGCCCTTCACTTGGAGCGCAGGAAGCCACGCCTCGTCGGTGAGGTCCTTCGGCAACATGCTCCAATGGAAGCGCCCGAGCGCGGCCGATCGAAAACTGTAGGCCGCCAGGGGTTCGATGTAGGCGTGAATAGGGATCTGCCATCGCGCAATCACGGCGGCAGCCCGCATTTGCCAGGCCGACAGCCTTGCGTGGTTGTAGGCCAAATGGCCAACTTCATCGATCGCGATCTCGCGCACGAGATCTAGCGCCGACTGTTTTGCAGACGAAGCCGGTAGCCGCTCTAGCTCGCGGCGCACCGAGAGTAGAATGAGCACGCCCATCAGTTCGCCGATGAAGAGCAGGATCGTCGAGAATGGATGCGGTAGCGACACGAGCGCCAGCACCAAGGGCCTTAGCGCCCAATGCAGGCTCTGCGGCTTGGTTGGGCGTTGGAAGATCCCGAGCAGTGCAGCCAAAATGCGGGTGTGCGACGCTTCTTGCGCCGTGATGTGGGCGATCGCCGCCGGAGGATTTTTGTGCGCGGCAAGCACGTGCACCGCGAAGCTTTCGCCTGCGTACATGCGCGCCACCGTGTCGACGACCAGCTTGGATACGCCGTTCAACTCGCTCGTGTCCGAAAGCAGGGGCTCCAGGCGAAGCTGCCGCGTTCTTCCAGCTGGGGCATTAGGCCCTGGCTCGCCGTCGCGCGCACGCAGATAAGAGAGGTAGCTTTGATGTGCCGTCGCGCGCAGGCTAGCTGGCAGCGGACTGAAAATGCGTTCAGCGGTTGAATGTAATGTGAACACAGCTCGGTTTCCCACACCCGCCCCTATCACAAGCCCGCGCTGGCTGGCCAAAAAGTGAATCGACGCGCGTCAAATTCACGGAACCTTGGGCAACTAAGGGCGACCCTACCGACGATAACGCCAAGAGAATGTCGGTGTCGTTCACAACAAGCCTCGCCTTAGCCCGCGGCAAGAGAGCCGAAGACGACTTCGACGGCAAGCCGACAATCGACGCAGTAGAGGCCAAGCTCCTAGTCGACGTTCTGGCAAACGCTCCGAGCGGGAGCCTCATCGACATGGCCCGCAATCTCATGGACGCCCAGGGCGCCTTCGCCGATCGCGCCGCGCTCGAGATCTTTCGCAGCGGTGTCTTCGCGCAAGGCCGGCGCACTCAGCGGCTCGACCAGGCCGGATGGAAGAAGCTCGGCGGCGCAGCGCAGGCGGCGTTTTCGTCACTCCCCGGCAAAGTCAGCGTGATTTACCCCGCAGCGAACGGCGGCCGCCCGGTGCTCGTCTTCGTTCCCAATGACCTTGATCGCGCGAAGCCCGCGCGCCTGGTGACCTACTTTCACGGCCGGCTCGGTAACCTGAGCACGGACTACGCAGCACTCATCAAGCGTGTGGGCGAGGTGGCGCCAAAGAGCCAGGCGGTCTACGTGTTTGCTCAGGGCTGGCTCACCGATCCCGCAGAGGCGTGGATGGACCCGGCCGCCGGAGAGAGTTTTGCTGGCCTCGAGAGCGCGGCGGTCGCGGAGGCGAATGTGGCAATCGAAGGTCGCACGGTGATCGCACACTCGAACGGAGGCTTTGCGCTGGCGAATGCGGCGCGCAGCGGTGAGCTTCGCGCGGACCGGCTGCGTCTCTTCGACTGCCTCTACGAACGTGCCGGTGTGCGCGTGTGGGAAACGATCGGCCAGTGGGCGGCGCGAGCGAAGGCTGAGGTCTTCTTCGTGCCGGCCACCAACGCGCAAGCCCGCATCGAAGCGCTCGTGGGGCAGACGAGCACCAAGGTGGAGCCGCGCAGCTTTGCGCACGGCGAGATCCCATCCAATTGTTTTCTTCCGTAGCTGGCCTATCGCCACGCGCACCACCGCTAGATCCACTTCGTGGTGATCGCGCTATAGACGTCGCCATTGGCGCTGGTTTTGTCACGTCGCGTTGCGGTGATTTATGCGCTCACTTCTTTCTTGCGGGGCGGCAGATCGTTTATTGGCCGAGTATGAACGTGTTCCGTTATGCATTCTCGTTTGCAGCCTTGCTTGGTCTTTGTCAGTGTACCGATGTGGCTGAGGAAGACCCCTCACTCGTCGCGTGCGACGCCAGCGAAGGCACCTCTGGCCGCGCAGTCGTCGATCACGACAAAGATGGCTTAGACACAGACATTGCTGAGCTCTCGTTTGGTTTGCAGGAAACAACGCCCGAGCGTGACGCCGATTTTTCTCGCTCCGAACCGCCAGCGGCGGAGGCCTCCGAGACTGCGATCACCCTCGAATCCAAGTTTCCCCGTCCGCGCAGTCAGGGCGGCCAGGGTTCCTGTGTTGCGTGGTCGGTCGCTGCGATCGCGACGTACTACGCGAGCCTCCGCGAGGGAAAAGATCCCAATGACATCTGGGCGAGCCCGGCGTTCATCTACAAACGCGTGCTCGATGAAGAAAAGGCAGAGTGCGACAAAGGCACCTTTGTGAGCGACGGGCTGGATCAGCTCGTCAAAGAAGGCACCGGTTCCCTCACGCAAAAACCGTATTCCGACAAAAGCTGCGACGACGGCAGCACAGTCGAAGATCCGCACCGCTACCAAGTAGGCGGATGGGTTCGCATTACGCCGTTCTCGCGTTCTGAAGTGAAGAGCACCTTGTCGCTTGGGGTTCCCGTCGCCATCGGTCTGCAAGTCCCAGTGAATTTCCGCTCTTGGCACGGTAAGGGTGCGAACCGCGTTTTCAAAAGCTGCCGCTCCGTAGATGGCAAGGCCCTCGGTGGCCACGCCATGGTCATTGTGGGCTACGACGACACACGCAACGCATACCGGATTATGAATAGCTGGGGCACAGACTGGGGCGACAACGGCTTCATGTGGTGGGACTACGACGACTTCGAAGCCCGCAAAGCGCTCGAAGCCTACATTGTTTTTCCAACCAACGAGGCCAAAGCGCGCACTGGCGTTGATGCGGCCTCGCTCACAGTCGATTTCGCCACGGCGAAGCGGATCACCTTTGGTGACTTTCGCGGGGTATCATTGAAGATCACGGCCAATGCGCCCATTCGCATCACCGAGGTTTCTTTTTCGGGTCCTGCAACATTCTCCAAGCGCTATCGCAAATACGTGCTGGACACCTATTTGCTCGTCGAAGCTACGAACGTTCCGCTCGGGATGTATGACGTGAGTTTGTCGGGAACCATCAATGGCGCCAGCGTCGTTCGCAACACCAAGATCGAAGTGAAGTAAGACGTGAGCGCGCGTCAGAACGCAGCTTCGGAGACTTCCATGAGCGAGAGATCACCGGACTCAATGACCTTCTTGTGTAGCGCCACGTTTGGCAGCACTTCTTTCACGTAAAACTTGGCCGCCGCGACTTTGCCTTCATAGAAACTCTTTTCTGCGCCGCTCGCGGCCGGCAGCTTCTTCAGCGCAATGGACGCGTTGCGGAGCAGCAACCAGCCAATGACCGTTTCGGCGAGCGCAAAGAGAATGCGATTCGCGTGCAGACCCACATGGAAGAACGATTCACCCATGCGCGGAAGCATCACACCGAAAATGCCCTGCAGGCTGCCGAGCGTTTTGCCCAGCGCCTCACGCTCCGCCTTCAGATCGTCTCCGCTCGATGCAAACGCGCCCACTTCGCCCAGCAACTTCATCAGCGTCTCGCCGTTGTCTCGCGCGATCTTGCGAAACAACAGGTCGAGCGCTTGGATGTGCGTCGTGCCTTCGTACAACGTGTCGATCTTCTGATCACGAATGTACTGTTCCATGGGCCAATCTTGCGTGTAACCCGCGCCGCCAAACACTTGCAGGGCTTGCCCGAGTAGCTCGTAGGTCTTCTCGCTGTTGTAACCTTTGCAGAGCGGCAGCAGCAGGTCGTTGAGCTTGTCGAGCCCGCCTGTGTCTTTGGAGTGATGCCCACCCGCGAGCTCGATCTTGTCTTGAACGCTTCCCGTGTAGAGCACGAGCGCGCGCATGCCTTCAGCCAGGCTCTTCTGCAGCATGAGCATACGGCGCACGTCCGGGTGCTCGATGATACGAACGCGCGGCGAGGTCTTGTCCATGATCTTGAGGATGCTGGGACCTTGCACGCGATCTTGCGCGTAGGCGAGTGCGTTCAAATAAGCGGTCGACAGCGTGGACATGGATTTGACGCCGATCGACATGCGCGCATGTTCGATCACTTTGAACATTTGGCGGATGCCGTCGTGCACTTCACCCACGAGCAGGCCGCGGCACGGCGTATCTTCACCGAGCGACATGACGCAGGTGGAGGAACCTTTGAGCCCCATTTTCTTTTCGACGTGCGTGCAGATAACGCCGTTGCGTTCGCCGAGTGAGCCGTCTTCGTTCACCCAGAATTTTGGCACGATGAAAAGCGAAAGCCCTTTGGTGCCAGGCCCTGCGCCCTCGGGCCGCGCGAGCACCAAGTGCACGATGTTCTCTGGGTAATCGTATTCGCCATTGGTGATGTAGCACTTGGTTCCGGTGAGCTCCCACACGTCGTCTTTGACGTGTTTTGCTTTGGTACGGCCCTCGCCGACGTCAGAGCCAGCGCTGGGTTCGGTGAGTTGCATGCTGCCGCCCCAGCGGCGCTCGACCATGGTTTGCACGTAGCGTTTGCGTTGTGATTCCGTTGCAAGACTGTCGATCACACGCGCAATGGTGCCGCCAAACATGTAGAACACGAGGGCGGGATTCGCTCCGCTCGTCAATTCCATGCCGGCCCACACCACCGACGGCGGCGCGCCGAGGCCGCCCATGGATTCAGGAAGCTCGGTCTTGTGCCACTCACCCGCATACCAAGCGTCGAGCGCCTTCTTCATCTCGTCCGGCAACTTGACGCTGCCCTTGTCGAGCGCGAGCGGCTTGTGATCCGCCGCGGCAAAGCTCGGCGAAATTTGCTCGCGAGACACTCGGTCGATGCCAGCGAGCAAGTCACGCACAGTCGCTTCGTCGAGCTGGGCGAAGGGGCCTTTACCGAGCACTGGCTCGTTGGCCTCAAACAAATTGAAATAGATGTCGCGAAGGTTTGATTTGTAGTGATTCGTATTTGCCACGCGGGTTCATTAGCTCGGACGGTGGACAAAATCGACAGCGAGTGGTGCGCCTTCTTCTTGCTACTACGCGCTTGGGTGCCGAGCTCCCGAATGCGCTGCTGCAGCATCTTCCGACTGCGAATGCCAAGGCGTTTGTAGATGCGAAGCAAATGCGACCCAACTGTTTCTTCGGAAATGCGAAGCAAACCAGCAATAGCCCTTTCGTGTCATCTTTGATGATGCTGCTGTGCTGGGTGCGGTAATCGCAGTCGATGAGTGTGCAAAAACAAACCACGGCGCGCGAGCAAGCGCTCAATGCGAGAAGCGATGCCTGTTGTCAGCGTAAGGCGCTCAGCGGGGGTGATTGCCGGCGCAGCAACGAAATGCAGCTTGCCGTCACCATCCTTACGAGCTGCGACCACGATGACCAAGCAAGGCGCGCTGACGGCACGTGCGGGAATCGAAGCCATCGGTATTCCGCTCGCCCTCGGCTATCGGCACTCAGTGCTGAGCGACAACGGCTACCTTGGCGCCGAATTCGGTACGCGTATCGACCTCGTCGGCCGCAGCGATGCGCTGTTTTGGTCGCTGGCGTTGGGTGTGAATTTCTAATCGATCAAACCCAGTGCTCTTTGCATTCGACGAGCCGTCATTCGCAGCCCTAGAGGGGTTATCCCAGTCGCCCCTCCTAACTGGGCGCCTGTTGCACAATGTTCAAGACATTCGTGAGGTGGCCCGTTCAGAGAGATCGGGACCATCAGCCGCGTGATGGGTGATTGCACCTGCGCGTGTTGATACTGCTGCGCGAGCTCGGGATGGGGCATATAGAATTCAACCGTCCCCAAAAAAATTCCTTCGTACTCGCGCATCTCGCCAAACTCATCGGCGAACGGGAAGCTAGCCGTTGGTTGAGGTTCGCCGGCATACTGAGGGCGCTGCGTGACAGCGCCG